>JAFGKQ010000239.1 GCA_016928495.1 Candidatus Fermentibacterales bacterium | reverse complement strand
CCAGGTCGGCGAAGCCGGACGGCACGCCCGTGATGTAGGTCTGAGAGTCCCGCAGTCTCTCGAAGCTCGCTATCCCTTTGTCTACAAGGTCTTTCAGTGCTACGAAGTCGGAAGTGGTCACGCTCTCGGATATCCTGAAGACCCTGGTCTCCGCCCTGTCGAGCACGGTCTTGGCATCGTCGGTGGACTCGTAGACCTCTCTCATGTTCTCGTTCGAGGCGGCGAGCAGCTTCCTGAGCAGGGCCTTGTCGCGGACGATCTCCATGTGGCTCTTGACGCTGCTCGCTGTGGGGATCTCCTCCGTCAGGGCCGCCAGGTACTCCAGCCCTCCGGCGTCCTCGAGCCTGCCGCTGCGCTCAAGCTCCGCGTTGATGGTCACCAGGTCGATCAGACTGCTCCTGGAGTCCAGCTCGACGCAGGCCTCGTATATGGCCCTGTGCTTCCTGTCCAGGAAGTCATCGGCCTTCAGGACGGAGAAGATCTCGACTGCCAGCTCGGGGTCCACCAGGATCGCCCCGATCACGCTGCGCTCGGCCTCGTAGTTGCCGGGGAGCGTCCTCTGGGTCACCTCAGCACCTCGGCAGCCCTAGCTCCACGAGCAGATCGCGCATTCTCTTCATGTCCTCCCATACCGGCCTCTTCAGAGCGGGTGACCGCAGCAGCGCGGCCGGGTGATAGGTCACGACCACCGGGATTCTCCCGAAGCGCTGGATCTCTCCCCTCATCTGCCCGATTCCCCTGCGCAGACCGGTAAGGGTCCTGGCCGCAGGAGCCCCCAGAGCACAGATCAGCCCCGGTCTCATAGCGCTTATCTGCTCCTCGAGTATCCAGAAGCATGCCGCTATCTCGCTGTCGCTCGGCGTCCGGTTGCCGGTGGGCCTGCACTTCACCACGTTGGTGATGAACACCTTGTCCCTGTCCAGCTCTATCGAGGCGAGTATCCTGTCGAGAAGCTGACCGGCCTTGCCCACGAAGGGGCGGCCGGTCTCGTCCTCCGTCCTGCCCGGGCCCTCTCCCACCAGCATGATCCCGGCGTCAGGATTGCCCTCCCCCATCACGATCCTGGTGCGGCTCTCGGAAAGCCCGCAGCTCTTGCAGTCCCCGACCCTCTCCCGCAGAGCCGCCAGAAGCATCTCCACGGACTCGCCGGGGCCTGGACCCGGTCCCCGGGGCTCCCCGGCGCTTGCGGTCGGGCCAGCGTCCGCGGGACGCCTCAGGTATACCCTCTCCAATCCGAAGGACTCGATCACCCGCCAGAGGCTTCCCGCCCCGGGGCTAGCCCGGCCCACCGCGGGTACCCCTCACGCGGGAAGCCAGCCAGCTTCCCATGCCGGCTGCGAGCCTCTCCGCGACGTAGCGCTTGGAGCCGAGGGGAATATCGAGAGACGAGCCATCGGCGAAGAGGAGCACACCCCCGTTCATCTCCGACTCCATGCCCCGGTGCGGCAGGTCGCCCCTGTTCAGGAAGATCGCCAGGGCGCCCTTCTCTCTCAGCTTCTCCATGGCCCTCTCGCGTGATCCCTCCTCGCCCATCTCGAGGGCGAAGGCCAGCACGGGGCACCCGGATCCCGCCAGGCTGGCCAGGATGTCGGCGGTCGGCTGGAACGTGATCGCCAGGGGAAGCGCGTGCCTCCGGAGCTTGCCGCTGGCCATCCTGTCCGGACTCATGTCGCAGACCGCTGCGGCCATCGCCACGAGGTCGCAGCCATCTGCTCGCTCCAGGACCGCCGCCTGCATCTGCTTCGAGGAGGTCACCCTGACCATCTCGACGGCGCACGGCTCCGGACACGAAGAGGGACCGGAAACGAGCGTCACGCGCGCGCCGGCGTCCCTGAAGGCCCTGGCCAGATCGAATCCCATCCTGCCGCTGGACCTGTTGGAGACGAACCTGACCTCGTCTATGGGCTCCCTGGTCGGCCCTGCCGTCACCACCACGGAGCGGCCCCTCCACCAGCCGAGGCCATGGAACCACTCCGCTTCGTAGGCCCTGACACAGTCCGGGTAGGGCGATCTCTCGAGCCTCTTCCGCTCGACCTCCACGATGCTCCGCAGCTCCTCGAACGCTGGGTCGGGCTCGGCGTTGCACAGGAAGTAGTCGAAAGCGCCGGCCCACCGGCTCTCTCGAACGGCTTCCCCCAGCCGCCGCTCGACCTCGCCCGCGCTGTCCGTCATCCTTTTCCGCAGCCTTCCGGCAAGAACCTCCAGCGAGG
Organism: Candidatus Fermentibacterales bacterium; assembly: GCA_016928495.1. GTDB lineage: Bacteria > Fermentibacterota > Fermentibacteria > Fermentibacterales > JAFGKQ01 > JAFGKQ01. The sequence continues at coordinate 5,195 of JAFGKQ010000239.1, read as the reverse complement.
GCGGGGACACGAACGCCAGGACGGCCGAGGGTCTGGCCCGCAGTACCTGCATGGCGCCCTGCACGTCTATGTCCAGGACGACGCTCCTGCCGGCCGCAAGATGGGCATCGACGGGCCCGGCGGGCGTGCCGTACCTGCTCCCGTGGACCTCGGCCCATTCCAGGAAATGGCCCGCCAGGACGAGGCTCTCGAATTCCTCAGGAGTGGTGAAGCGGTAGTCCAGACCGTCACTCTCGCTGCCACGGGGCTCGCGCGTAGTGCAGGAGACCGAGAAGACGCAGCCCGGCACCTCCTCGACGAGCCTCCTCGCCAGAGTCGTCTTGCCGGCCGCCAAAGGCCCCGATATCACCAGCAGGATCCCGTAGCCTTCCGCCTCACTCAATGTTGGCTGCCTGCTCCTTCATGGACGCCACCGTCGCCTTCATCCCCACCACCGCGCTGGTCGTCTCCACCTCGTCCAGCTTGCTGCCCATGGTGTTGAGCTCCCTCTGCATCTCCTGCAGAAGGAACTGCAGCCTCATGCCGGGAGCCGCCTCTTCCCCCCCCAGCAGATCGAGGCACTCGCGGACATGCGCCTCGGTCCTGACGCACTCCTCCGTGACGTCCGCGCGCATGGACAACATGGCAGCCTCCTGCATCAGCCTGGTCCCGTCCGGGTCCGCCGCCCTGGATGCCCCCTCGAGCATCTCTTCCATTCTTGCCCTGAGCCTCGCCGCGCGTGCTCCGGCCCTCTGGGCCTCGCCCTGTCTTATATCCTCGATCCCCGAGAGCACCGATTCCAGGGAGCGAGCCAGATCTCCGGCAAGCACGCCGCCCTCCCTCGCTCTGGACTCCGCAAGGCTGTCCAGCGCCGAGGAGAGGATCTCGAGGAGTGCCTCCGCGAAACCCGGATCGTCGAGCATGCCGGGGGGCACGGCCTGGGCCGGGCCCGCGCAGACGACCCCCGGGAAACGCAGCAGCCGCGAGGAGGTCATGTCCTCCTCGATCCCCAGCTCCCTTGCGAGTGATGCCGAGGCCTCGGCGAGAGCACGGGCGAGGTTGATGTCAAGGCACGAGGCTGCGCCGGCGGCCGCGTCCCCGGCAGCAGCTACGGAGACCCTCACCTCGATCCTCCCGCGAGTGAAGCGGCTTCTGGCCTGCTCCTCCATGCGCGCCGTCAGGGACAACGGCAGCTCTCGAGGAGAGATGTGGACCTGCACGGAGCGGTGGTTCACCGACCTGGCCTCGACCAGAACCTCGAGCGATTCCCCACAGGGCTTCCTGGCGCTGCCGTAACCGGTCATGGATTCCAGTGACATCAGACTCTCTGGTCCCCTCACGGAGTTTTCGGTTATTATACCAGCCTCGCGCGCAAAGCCAACGAACACTGGAAAGATCCCCTGCCGAGATGGACGGAGTCAGTCTCGCTGTCGTAACTCCAGCTCTCCGATCGGTCATCGTCGGCCGGAGATGCGGCAGACCCGGCTGGATCGAGCGGTCCGTGCTCCAGTTGCCCCTCCGGGACTTCCTGCTCCGACTCATCTGGGACCCCTCTTCGCCGGGCCTGGAGTGGCTTCCGGCGCAAGGCGCGAGCCCCGGCCAGATCCTGTCGGCCCCACCGGTATGGAGGCACCACCTCGAGGGCAGAGTGGTCTCGGGCGTCGACCAGCCCGGGCTGGACAGGATTCTCATCATCAGGCTCTCGCCGGCCCGCAATGACTCGGGCCTGGCTCTCGTGTTCGAGATGACCGGAAGGAACGCCAACATCATCCTCCACAGGCCTGCCCCGGACCTCAGGGTCGTTGCCTGCGCCCGCAGGGTCACGCCCGGCCTCTCGCGGTACAGGACGATCCTCCCGGGTGAGCGGTACCGGCCCCCTCCCCCCTCCGGGAGAAGCCTCGAGGAGTGGGAACGGACGGGCCTTCTCGATACCGGCTCCTCCGGGCCGTCCCCGACTGAGATGTGCCGGGGGCTCGAGGGAGTCGGGCCGGCCACCGCAAGGGCCGTTCTGGAGGAAGCGCGCCTTCGAGGGGAGCATCCCTCGCTCGTGCTCCGAAGGCTGAGGGACGCGCTTCTGGAAGGCGACCTGCATCCGTGGCTCGGCCCGGAGGGCCTGTTGCCGATCAGCATGGGCAAGGGAAAACCGGTGGAGAACACCCTCTCCGCCCTCCTGTCCGCCTCCGCCGCGGAGCGCGCGGACAGTCATCCGATGAGAGACCGCCTCGAGAGGCGTCTCGCTGCTGAGATCTCGAAGCAATCGAGGCTGCTCGCCAGGGTGGAACAGGCCATCGAGATGTCCAGGGACCCGGAGACGCTCAGGCTCTGGGCTGACCTTCTCAAGACCAGGCCAGGCGCGGGCAGGAGAAGGGGGCTCTCCGAGATCCGCGTCACTGACTGGGGCGGCGCGCAGCACACGATCCCGCTGAGGCCCTCGAGGACCCTTGTCGAGAACGCCGAGAGGCTCTACAGGAAGGCGAGGAACGTCGACAGGGAGCGAGAGATGCTGGCGTCGAGGGCCGACCGGCTGCGGGAGTCGGTGTCACTTCTGGAAGGTCGCCTCGAGGAGCTGCCCGGGATGACCGAGGAGGAGGCGGCCTCCATCCTCTCCTCGAGAGCGGCTGCGGAGACGGGGAGGGACCGCCGGGAAAGCAACGCTCCGGGTAGGCTGGTGATGATCGAAGGCTGGCGCTGCTTCATCGGACGCAACGCATCCGAGAACGATCGCATCAGCTTCGGGCTCGCCAGGAGGGGCGACATGTGGCTCCACGCTCGGGGCAAGACTGGCCCACACGTGCTGGTCAAGAGGGACGGTAGGAAGGAGCCGCCTCCGGAGGCAGTCCTGCTGAGGGCGGCTGCGCTGGCCGCGAAGAGGTCAGGGGCCGCAGGCTCCGACGTCGTGGCGGTGGACGTCACCGATGCGAGGTTCCTGCGTCGCATGAGGGGCGGGAAGCCGGGCGAGGTGCTCTACAGCAACGAGAGAACGCTGTTCGTGGACCTGGAGCGCTGAGCATCCGCCTGGACAAGGCCCGGCCGGAGGAAGATACTGGTGCCTCGGGACCGAATGAGGCCGAAACCGGGAGGTCGCGCTTGAATCCCAGACACGAAGAAGTACTCAGGGGCGCCTACCTCTTCGAGGAGCTGTCGCCCGGAGAGCTCGAGCAGTTCGTAGGCTCCATGAACACCGAGAGCTACGCCCCCAACGAGATGATCATAGGCGAGGGGCAGACCGGCACGGACCTCTACCTCATCCTCTCCGGCAGCGTCCGGGTCACCAAGAGGGCTACGGACGAGATAGAGCAGGTGATAGGTCTGCTGCGCAGAGGCGAGTTCTTCGGCGAGATGGCGCTCGTGGACAAGAAGCCGCGGAGCGCGTCGGTCTACGCTCACGAGAGCACCGAGCTCGCCCTGTTCTCCCATGACTCGATATACAGGATCTTCGAGAGCAACCCGGAGGTAGCCTTCAGGGTCATGAGGAAGTTCGCAGAGGTCCTCTCTCTCAGGCTGAGGGACACCGACGACAAGCTCAAGACCCTCTTCCTGGTAGAGAGAACCCTCTGAGCGCCCCCTGATGCCGCAGCCTTGAGCAGAGCCCTGCTTCTGGTGCTCGACGGAGTGGGCGCTGGCGAGGCGCCCGATGCCCGGGACTACGGTGACGAGGGCAGCGATACCCTGGGCAACCTCTCCAGAGCCATGGGAGGGCTGGACCTGCCCTGTCTGGGCAGCCTCGGCCTCGGCAACGCGCACGGGTCGATCATGGGCGTTCCCCCGGTGGAGCGTCCTCTCGCGAGCTTTGGAAGCATGCTGGAGGCCTCCGCCGGCAAGGACTCGACGACGGGCCACTGGGAGATGATGGGCATCGTCACGGCGGAGCCCTTCCCCACCTATCCGTCCGGCTTCCCGCCGGAGGTCATCCGCGCCCTGGAGTCGGCAGCGGGCAGGAAGCTCATCGGCAACACGCCTGCATCCGGGACCAGGATAATCGAGGAGCTGGGTCCCGAGCACCAGCGCACCGGCGCCCTCATAGTCTACACGTCGGCCGACAGCGTTCTGCAGATCGCGGCCCACGAGGGCGTGATCGAGCCGCAGGAGCTGTACGACATCTGCGAGCGGGCCAGGCAGGTCATGTTGGGTCCCCATGCCGTCTCGAGGGTCATAGCCCGCCCTTTCGTCGGCTCGCCCGGATCCTACGTCAGGACGCCGGGAAGGCGCGATTTCTCGATCGAGCCTCCGGGCCCGGGCCTGCTAGATCTCATGGAGCAGGCCGGCATCGCGCGAACCGGGGTCGGCAAAGTCGACGACCTGTTCGCGGGTCGCTCCATCACCACAACGCACGTCAGGGACAACGCGGAAGGGCTCGAGGTGCTGCTGGAGATGCTTCGATCGACCGCATCGGGGTTGATCTTCGCGAACCTCTGCGATTTCGATACGAGGTGGGGACACAGGAACGACATGCAGGGTTTCGCCCGTGGGCTGGAGGAGGTGGACCGGGCCATGCCGGCGCTCCTCGAGGCTATCAGCGAGGGAGAGATCATGATCGCAACCGCCGACCACGGCAACGATCCGACGACCTCGAGCACCGACCACTCGAGGGAGCGAGTGCCACTCATAGCCTACTCCCCGGGTCGGAGTGGAGCCGATCTGGGCACCAGGAGCAGCTTCTCCGACGCGGGGGCCACCCTTGCCGAGCTCTTCGGGATGGAGACCGGGCTCCCAGGTGAGTCCTTTCTCTCAGCCGTCATGGGCACGGAACGGGAGTGATCGACAGATGAAGTATGGGAACGACGAGCGGAAGCTGGATGAGATCAGGGAGCTGGCGCAGCGAGCGGCAGGGAGCGCCTATGCCCCCTACTCGGGCTTCAGGGTCGCCGCGGTGCTGGAAGGCGCGGACGGAAGGCTGTGGTCGGGCGCGAACGTGGAGAGCGCCGTGCCCTCACTCGGCATCTGCGCCGAGCGGAACGCTCTGTTCCAGGCGGTCGCCTCGGGCGCCAGGGAGTTCTCTCGCATGCTGGTCTACTCGCCGGACGGGCCCGCCTACCCCTGCGGATCCTGCAGGCAGGCTCTCCTCGAGTTCTGCGGCAGCGAGACGCAGATCCTGGTCATGAGCCCCGACGGCAGCGTCACCGGCCACACACTGGGGGACCTTCTGCCCTGCGCCTTCACGCTGCCGCATCCCGAGGGATGGGAGGACCTTTCATGAGAACCCTCATCGCCATGCT
>JAFGKQ010000238.1 GCA_016928495.1 Candidatus Fermentibacterales bacterium | reverse complement strand
GCCGGGTTGCGCTGGGCAATGCCCCACCTGGACCTCGTTCTGGTCATGACGGTCAACCCGGGCTACGGCGGCCAGCGTCATCTCGCCCATGTCGCGGAGAAGCTGCCCCTGATCCGCAGGATGGCGGCGGATGCGGGTCGGGACGGCGAGGTACTCGTCTCCGTCGATGGAGGCGTCAGTGACGCCAACGCGCGCTCCCTCAGGGAATCGGGCGCCGATATCCTCGTTGCCGGCTCCTTCCTGTTCGGCGCGGAGGATATGGCTTCCGCCGTGGCTTCCCTTCGCTGAGACCGGGTCCTGCCGCAATCAACGAAAGTCTTGAAGCCTGAAGGCCTTTCGCGTATACTCAGGGCCAAAACCCGCAGGGCGGCGATGCCTCGGAGCTCAGAGCGGAGACGGCATGTTCGACAGACTCGCATCCAGGCTCGGTGAGGCCTTCAGAAGGCTGACGGGCAGAGGTGTCGTCTCCGAATCGGATCTTCGCGAGGCCATGCGGAACATCAGGCGGGCGCTTCTCGAGGCAGACGTCAACACCGCTGTGGTGAAGAGCTTCGTGGAGAACGTGTCCGGCAAGGCCCTCGGTGAGAGGGTCTTGTCTAGCGTCACGCCCGGCCAGCAGATCATCGGGATAGTCCATGACGAGCTGGTGAAGCTGCTCGGCGGGGAGGAGAGGCCGTTTGCCCTGCCCCCGGGGCGGCCGCTCGTCGTCCTGTTGCTCGGGTTGCAGGGGACCGGCAAGACCACGACTGCGGCGAAGCTCGCACGCTGGATCGAGACCCGGTCGGGCGGAAGAGAGCGCTCTATGCTGGTGGCCGCCGATCTCCAGAGGCCGGCTGCAGTGGAGCAGTTGCGAGTGATGGCCGAGAGGTGTGGCTCCCTGTTTCACTTCGCCCCCGGGGGTGCCAGTGGGCCGGACAGGGTCAAGGAGCTTGTTGCGGAGGCGGTCGAGAGGGCGGCGTCCGGGGAGGCGTCCGCGGTCATAGTGGACACCGCCGGCCGCCTGCATGTGGACGAGGAGATGCTGGCGAACCTGAGGAGCATAAAGGCCGCCTGCGAGCCCGGTCTCTCACTGCTGGTTCTGGACGGGCTCTCAGGGCAGGATGCCCTCGGAGTGGCTGCAGGCTTCGAGCACAGCGTGGGCTACGATGCCGCCGTGCTGACGAGAATGGACGGCGACTCGAGGGGCGGGGCCGCCCTGTCCTTCAGGGCCGTGACGGGCAAGCCCGTCGCGTTCGTAGGCACCGGAGAGGGCATCGAGAACCTGGAGCCGTTCGACCCCGGGAGGCTGGCCGGCAGGATCCTGGGCATGGGCGACGTAGTTTCGCTTGTGGAGAGAGCTCAGAAGGCAGTCGGTGATGAGTCGGAGGCGCGGGAGATGCTCGAGAGGGCCGCCAGGGGATCGCTCACTCTCGACGACTTCCTCGGCGAGCTATCCCGGCTCAGGAAGCTCGGGTCCATCCAGGAGGTGCTGTCGATGCTGCCACTCGGCGGCAGGTCGAAGATCCCGGTGCCCGACGAGGCTCACCTGTCCAGGATGGAGGCGATGATCCGCTCGATGACCCCGGAGGAGAGGCGCAGGCCGGAGATCATTGACGGAAGCAGGCGCAGACGTATAGCTAGTGGTAGCGGCACTAGCGTTCCTGATGTGAACCGCATGCTCAGGGACTTCAGGGCCATGAAGAACCTGATGAAAGGAATGAGACCCGGCGCGAAGCTGCCGGACTCGATCTACAAGACCTGGAGGTGAGTTTTGGCAGTCAGCATTCGTCTGAGGCGCCTGGGAAGCTCCAGGCAAGCCTTCTACAGGATAGTCGCGGCCGACTCGAGGACCGCGAGGGACGGCAGGTTCCTCGAGGCTCTGGGTTACTACGACCCGCTCAAGAAGCCCATGGAGGTCAAGGTAGACGAGAGCAGGGTGTTCTACTGGATGTCGAACGGGGCTCGAGTGACCGATACCGTCAGGAGCATCCTCCGGAAAACGGGGACATGGGCCAAGTGGGCGAGGCTCAGGACTGGTGAGCAGGTCGAGCCTGAAGTAGTTTCCATGCATGGCGCAAAGAGAACGACTGGGATTCCGGAGGGGGGCTCTTCCGCAGGGACGGACGCGGAGTCCTAGTTACCGCTTATTCCGGGGGGTGTGCCAATGAAGGATCTCGTCGAACACCTTGCGAGGTTGCTCGTCGAAGACCAGGACTCGGTGGTAGTAGACGAGAAGACTGAGGAAGACGTTACGGTGTACGAGCTCAAGGTCGCCGAGAGCGACCTGGGCCGCGTCATCGGTCGTGATGGTCGCATCGCCAAGGCCATGCGGACCATCATCAGGTCCGCTGCGGCGAGGAAGGGCCTCAAGGCAACGATAGAGATAATCGATTGACGGGCACCGGAGGGACATCCTCCGGGCCGGTTTCACCTTCCAGCGGGCTGATCGCCCTGGGCGTCCTCGAGAGAGCGCAGGGGCTTCGGGGCAGGCTGATCCTGAGACTCGAGCTGGTCGGCGGTGCCAGGCCCCTTCCCGAAGGTCTTGGAGTCACCGTGGGGGACCGGCCGTTCCGGATCGCGTCCTGCAGTCTTCGGGATACCAGGAGGGTGCTGATCGAGCTGGAAGGAGTGCGCAGCAGGGAGGCAGCGGAGGATCTGGCCGGGAGACGGGTTCTGGCGGACAGGGCCGACGTGTCTCCCCCCGGCTTCGCAGCGGTTCCCTTGGACCTGCTGCGTCATCTGACCCTGGTCGATCGAGCTCTGGGCCCGCTCAGGACGGTCGATCTCGAAGGAGCGGGCGACGCCAACCCTCTGCTCATCGTAGAAGGTGGCGGAAAGCGCTTCCCGGTCCCTGTCTGCATGGTGCTTGCCAGGGCAGAGATCGACTGGTCCGGCATGGAGGCCCGTCTCGAACTCCCGGAGGGGCTGACGGACCTCGATCCCTGACGGGGGAACCTTGAACATCGCCATCTGCACGATCTTCCCCGATCTCCTCGAACCGTTCCTCCGAACCGGAACGGTTTCGAGAGCGATCTCCCGAGGGCTTGCACGGATCGATGTCCGCGACATCAGGGCGCACTCCGTCGACGATCGCGGATCAGTGGACGACTACCAGTTCGGGGGCGGCGCCGGCATGCTCATGCGCCCGGAACCGCTCTTCGAGACCCTGGAGTCGATTCCCTGGAGTCGAGAGTCCCGGGTGATCCTGATGTCGCCTGCCGGAAGGCCTCTCACGCACTCGCTCGCCGGCGAGCTTGCCAAGGAGGCGGCACTTGTGTTATTCTGCGGCCGCTACGGCGGTGTCGACGAGAGGTTCAGGTCCATCGCAGATGATGAGATCAGCGTTTGCGATGCAGTGACCTCCGGCGGCGAGCTGCCTGCGATGATACTCGTAGAGGCAGTGTTGAGATGGATACCAGGCGTCCTGGGGAGGCTCGAGTCCGCCAGAACGGACAGCTTCTCCACGGGATTGCTCGATTTCCCGAGGTACACCCGGCCCGCTGCGTTCAGGGGAATGGCCGTACCGGAGGTCCTTCTCTCGGGCAACCACGCTGCCATCATACAGTGGAGGTTCCAGCAGGCCCTCGAGCGCACGAGGAAGCTCAGGCCGGATCTGCTGGAGGACGTTGATGTCGATGCTCTCAGGACGGAGTTCGAGAAGCTCCAGGAGCGTGCCGACCGGTCATCGATCGTGAGTGCGGATAAGGACGAGGAACATGGATGAGCTCATCAGGGCAGTGGAAGAGACTGGCGGGCAGTCGGCCGAGATCCCCGACTTCGGTGCCGGAGACACGGTGAAGGTCCACTACGAGGTCAAAGAGGGCGACAAGGTAAGGACCCAGGTCTTCGGTGGCGTGGTCATATCCCGTAGGGGTGGAGGAGCTGGAGAGACCTTCACCATAAGGAAGATCTCCCACGGTGTCGGCGTGGAGAGGATATTCCCGCTCCATTCCCCGAAGATCACGATGCTGGAGGTCGTCAGGCGCGGCAAGGTGAGACGCGCCAAGCTGTTCTTCCTCAGGAAGAAGAAGGGCAAGGCGGCGAGGATCAGGGAGAAGAGGTAGTCGGCCTGCGGGAGTCCGGTTCCACCCCGCTCCTGCCATACGAGCTCGATAGCAGGCTCCGCGAGGGTCATTCCTGGCTTGCCGGAATCGACGAAGCCGGAAGAGGCCCGGTTGCAGGCCCCATGGTAACGGCCGGCGTAGTGCTGCCTCACGGCGCCCTCCTGGACGGAGTAACCGACAGCAAGTGCCTCTCCGATGCCAGGAGGCGGGCTCTTCTCCCTCTGATCCTCGAGACATGCGTCGGTCACTCGATCTCGATCATCGAGGCTTCGGAGATCGACAGGAACGGCATGGCAGAAGCCGTGCGGAGGGCCTTCTCCAGCGTTGCTGCCGACCTGGGCGCCGGCGAAGACCCGTCCATGCTCGTCGCCATAGACGGCCTGCCGGTCCAGGGCCTCCCCTTCGATGCCTGTTTCCTCTGCAAGGGCGACCGGCGAAGCCTGACCATTGCGGCGGCCAGCATAGTCGCCAAGGTCACGAGGGACGACATCATGATACGCGCAGGGGATGAATACCCGGCGTACGACTTCCCGCGGAACAAGGGGTACCTGACCCCCGGTCATCTGGAGGCTCTGCGCAGGGTTGGGCCTTGCCCCATACACCGGAGGAGCTTCAGCCCGGTAAGCGAGATGACCGCGATCGGTCTCTTTGGCCGGCTCCGATAGCCGTCTCGCGCGATCGAGGGCTGCCGAGGCCTTCGTAGGCGCCAGCCTGGAGAGGCTGGGGTTCACCCTGCTGGCGCGCAACTACCGCACTCGCCACGGCGAGCTGGACCTGGTCGCGATAAAGGAAGATCTGCTGGTGTTCGTGGAGGTCAAGCTCGCAGGTTACCGGAGCTCCACTCTCACCCTTTCCAAGATCGACTCCCGGAAGAAGACGAGGCTGTCGGACTCCGCAGCCGCCTTCATAGCCCGGGAGCAGCCTGCCTTCGAGACCTGCCGCTTCGATGTGGCGGTGGTCGAGGAGACCTCGCCCGATCCCGGTGAGCTGGCCATGCGGCTGTATCTTCCGGGCGCGTTCCGGCCCGGAGGCTTCTACACGGTCTGACCGCGGCGATGCTGCGGGTTGCGCCCGGATTC
>JAFGKQ010000237.1 GCA_016928495.1 Candidatus Fermentibacterales bacterium | reverse complement strand
GGAGTGCTCGGGCTGCATGTGTTCGACTACGCGACTGGCGACTGGCTGGGTTCCTATCCCAGTGGGGGACAGCCCCCGACCAATCTCGAGGGGGGCTATGGCGACACCTACGTATACAAGCAGATAGGCCTCGAGGTGCGCGGCGACGTCCCCTTCGGAGCGGTCGAGTTCGGAAGAAAGGGCTTCGAGGATGAGGAGCCGCTGACGGTCTACTACGAGGACAGCTTCGAGATCGACTACTCGGACCTCACCGAGGCTATCAGCAAGACCTGGTATGGCTACGACATTGCGACCGGTCTCGACGGCCGCGTGTTCGTTGCCCCGAGGTCCACGGACGAGTATCTCGTCTACGCATGGGCCGATGACGGTACCCCGATCCTGGAGATCGAGAGGGAGATGGGCAGGGTCCGGCGGTCTGCGGAGGAGATGGAGACCGAGGAGATGCTCCTGCGGATGAAGGCCTCGGCGATGGGCATCGAGTCGCAGGCGGCCATGAGCCCGGATCCCTACAGGCCGATGATCCGGGGCCTCGAGGTCGATAACAGCGGCAACCTGTGGGTCCTGCGGGGCGGGGTGACCGATCCCTTCTTCGATGTCTACGACCGCAGCGGCGAGCTGGCATTCCACGTTGCTCTGGACCACTCTCCTCCCGACGGGGCAAGCTGGAGGTTCCATGTGGGGGAGCCGGGGATCCTGGCCTGGGCGGAGGACCCTGCGGAGGGATACCAGAAGGTCTACCTGCTGGAGCTACGGACGGGAGAGGTGCCCGCTCGGAGCGACCTCTGAAGGCATGGCGGGCACCCTGGCTCCCCGGTCGCGAGTCCCGGCGCAGATCCGGCACTGGTGGAGACACCGCGGTATGCTCAGGATAGGTGTCTGATCCGGTCAGATCGAAAGGACTCCCCCGCTTGAGGCTTCCCACTTCTTGCGATTCGTCCCCGGGCATGTCCCGCAAAGCTGCCGGGCTGTCCGGGCGGAGCCGATGGTGAACACCGTCGAGGTCCGGTTCGTGATCGAGCTGGCTGCCATAATCATGGTAGCCAAGGTGTCCGGCAGAGTGTTCCAGAAGCTCCTGAGACAGCCTCCGGTGCTCGGCGAGATGATTGCGGGGATGATCATCGGGCCCTACGCCCTGGGGGGGCTCAGCACGGGAGCCTGGTCTCTCGGGCTGCCGCTGCTCGGGACGCTGCGTGTTCCAGGCCTCGGCCCCCTCTTCCTGTCCGGCCCGGACGGGATGTTCAACGAGGGCATACTGCACGCGATCACCGTCACGGGTGTCGTCACCCTGCTTTTCAGCGCAGGCCTCGAGACCGACCTCAGGCGCTTCGTGCGATTCGCGCCCAAGGGGCTCGCTGCCGGGCTCGGCGGTGCCGTGGGTGGATTCGTGGCCGGAGCCGCCGCGGTGGCACTAGCAACCGGTGACCCCATCACCTCCCCCAGGGCTCTGGCGATGGGTGCCGTCTCTACGGCGACGTCCATAGGTCTGACAGTGCGGATACTGAGAGACATCAGGCGGCTGAACAGCCCCGAGGGCTCCACCATCCTGTCCGCCGCGGTGATAGACGATGTACTGGGGCTGGTTGCCCTGAGCATCGTCTTCGGCGTCGCCGGAACCAGCAGCTCGTCGGGACGCGGTCTCTCGGCGGGCCTCGTGGGGCTGATCGCCCTGAGAGGGTTCGGCTTCTTCGCTGCCCTGCTGTTCCTCAGCTACTCCCTGAGGGGGCTGATAGTCAGGTTGCTGGGCAAGGCGGGAAGTGAGCCTGCCCAGGCAGTCGTTGCTCTTGCCCTGGGGCTGCTGGCGGCCGGCGTGGCGGAGGCCGCCGGGCTGGCGCTGGTGGTTGGCGCCTACGTCATGGGACTGGGTCTGTCCGGGACGAGGACGGCGCACAGGATAACGGAGCAGCTCACGGTGGTGCGCGAGCTGCTCGTGCCGGTCTTCTTCTGCGCGACCGGGATGATGGTGGACGTGCGTGCGTTCGGCTCCGTGCTGGTTCTGGCGGTGGTCTTCAGCCTTCTGGCCGTCGTAGGCAAGTTCCTGGGCTGCATGATCCCGGCCAGGGCGTCCGGCTTCGACCTGAGGTCCTCGGGCATCATAGGGGCGGGGATGCTCGCGAGGCAGGAAGTGGGGCTGGTTGCCGCGAGCATGGCTCTGGTCCAGGGCGTGATAAGCGGGGCAGACATGGGGGCCGTGATGATGATGATCCTCGTGACTGCGGTCATTACTCCGCCGCTGCTGGTTGCCATTGCCGGCAGGGGGAGACCCCCGGGCAGGAGGGCCTAGGAGGAGTGTTGCCCCTGGCAGGCTCTTCCCGAAGCAAGAAGGCGGGATGCAGATGAGTCTGACTGGCCGGATTCTGGTAGCGGGCTGTCTTCTGAGCGCCGCATGCGGGCAGGGACCGGGCGGGGAGTGCCCGGCTGATGCGGACATCCCCGGGAGGACGATCGTGGCGGTCGACTCGATCGGAGTCGAGATCGGGGACTCGGCCTACGTCTTCGCGTCGATCGAGGCTACGGGGCACACGATCGATGGCAGCATCCTCGTGCTCGACAGGCCCAACTGCTGCGTGCGCGAGTTCACCCCCGAGGGGGAGTTCGTCCGGCAGTACGGGCGTCGCGGCAGCGGTCCGGGCGAGCTCAGCAACCCTCATTCCATGGTCCGCCTTGGTGACGGCAGGGTTGCCGTGCTCGACCTCTACACGGGAGGCATGCAGACCTTCGATAGCGAAGGCCGGTGGCAGGGCATCTCCGCGGAGATGACCAACGAGCCGGTCCTGTGGCTCACCGAGTCGGAGGGCAACACCTACGTCGGGACGCAGAACTGCTTCGACTTCTGCGAGCAGGGACTGGTGGTGACGGCCGTGGTCGGCAGGTACGAGGCGGACCGGGCGGAGCCTTTCGACACCCTCTGGGAGAGCTCGTTCGTCTGGGACTTCCGGGACATCACGCCGCTGATTGAGGGCTCGTACTTTGCCCGCACCTGGGCCTCCGACAGGGACGGGAACGTCTTCATCGCTCCCAGGTCATCAGAGGTCTATCAGGTGAGCGGCTTCGATGCTTCTGGCGAAGCTTTCCTGGAGATCTCGCGAGAGCTGGAGAGGGTGAGGAAGGCTGACGAAGAGATGGCTGATGAGGCCGCCTTCTGGAACCTGCGTGCCGAGAACATGGGGGCGTCGGGCCCGTTCAACTACCAGCCCGATCCCTATCGCTGGATGATCCACTCCATGGGCGTGGACGCCCTGGGCAGGCTGTGGGTCAGGAGAGGAACCGAGGAAACCCCCACCTTCGATGTTTTCGACATGGAAGGCAATCAGGTCTTCACGGCCACGATCCCGTCCATCCGGGGCCCACTGGGGCCGCTGTGGCAGATAGACATAGACGAGCAGGGCATCCTGGCCTACTCGCTGGATCCGGAAGCCGGCTACCAGAAGCTCTACGTGCTGGAGCTCCAGGACTGAGTGGCGGGGTCGCCCACCCTACTGCCGGAACAGGACCCTCCTGAGCAGCCCCCATGCGCATCTGGCGGCGCACAGAGCCCCCGCGAGGGTCGCCAGCGCGAATGGCGCGAAGCAGACCGTGGGAACACGCCCCAGCAGCATGTCCAGCCCCGTCCAGAACACCGCCAGACCGAGAACCAGGAAGACGGCCTGCCAGAACCACCAGCGCCTCGCTAGCCTCCTCAGGGCAGGGAGCAGGCCACGGGTCTCAGTCACACGGCCAGGCCATTCCGGCAACCGGCATCAGACCCAGGAACAGCCTCTGGACGCTTACCTCGTAGCCCTGATCGACGGTAAGCTCTATCGTGCTGATCAGGGCGGCGAGGTCCGGGGGCAGGGCGAACAGCAGGATGGGTTGCCCGTCCTCGGCTATCCTTGCCCTTATCCTGGGCTTCCAGGTGTTCCAGATGGCGGAGACCTCCCGGGAGTCGAGCAGGTTGCCTCCCCAGCCGCAGATGACGGACCTGATCGGGCCATCCTGCAGATCGCCCCGGATCAGCTCGAGAGAGCCGCCAACGCCGACCAGGGCTGCCCTGAGGCTGTCCCCCTCGCCCGGGCCGAACAGCAGCGCCTGCCCGTAGGCCGGTCGAAGGCTGTCGAGCGTCCAGTCGAGGTCTGACAGAGCCTGAGAGGCCGTGCACTCGTAGTAGATGAAGCCGTCCGTCCACCCGTCGGATTGCCTCTGAACGGAAAGCGCCGGGACATCCCTCCAGTAGCCGGCCGCCCAGCCCCAGCAGGTCTCACCGAAGCCGGCCCGCCTCGTTAGCTCTTCCTGCTCCACGGCAGCCGTGCCGCTTCCGAAGCTGAGACCGGTCCACTCCATCCTGTGTGAAACGGGTGGAAGCGAGGAGCCGAAGGGCGGGGGCATCTCGACAAGGTCTTCGACATCCGGAGCGGGGTATGCTTCCGTGATCCTGCCGCCCGAGACCTCGATGCTGAGGCTCCCCGTGAAGTCGGGACCATAGAACCAGACAACGGGGGCCTCGACCTCGTCGGGGAAGTAGTCGTAGAGGATGCCGTCGGGCCCCAGCTCTCCCCAGTGGGCGCCAATGGCGGTGAGCCCGGCCTCCTGGAACTCCACGACGCCCCACTCGTGGACCTTGATAGCGTTGTCGTCGTAGGGGACTGCTACCGTGTCGGCAATGAAAGGGAACATGAAGGGCAGCATCCGTGCCTCCTCCCCGGTATGAGCGCTACGGTCCTTGCGGTGCCGGTCCTGTCATCGACCTGAGGCTGCCGGCGAGGCCAGCTCATGGTCCGGGCCCCGGATGCGCTTGCAGAAGGTGCAGCGCCAGCCAGACCGTGTCGGCTCCGGGATCGGTCCACTCCACGCGGTGCTTAGTGCCCGCGGGGATGAGGACATGGTCCCCTTGCGCCAGGGCGACGGGCTCTGCTCCATCCAGCCCGAGCCTGGCGCTTCCTCTCAGGACCAGCACCCACTCGTCCCATGCCTGATCGTACCACAACCCCCGGGGACTTGAGAAGCCTGGCGGTGAGACTATGCGCTCCAGCCTGACGCTGCCGTCGTGGCGCAGAAGGTCCTGCATGAGCTCGGTCTCCGTCGCCGCAGGCCCGGCAAGGAGGTTCTCCCCGCGAAGCGCCTCCAGCGTCACTGCAGAGCCTCCGGGAAGCGCTCGAGACCCGGAGACACCAGACCGAGCACCAGCCTGTGGTATTCGACTCTCCCGGCCTGCTCGGTGGTCAGCTCGATCGTCGTCATCCCCCAGACCATGTCCTGCGGGAGAGGGAAGAGCAGCCAGCCGTCCTCTGCCCAGGGATCGCAGACCGACTCCTCCCATGTCTGCCAGAAGGCCTGCGCCTCCTCGGGCTCGATCTCGCTCAGAGACCATCTGAGGAGCTCCTCGATCACGCTCATCTCGTCGTAGGTCTGTGGCCCGGTCCCTCTCATGGATATCGTCCCGTCGAGTACCGAGACGCGCGACACCAGGATGTCTGCCGGCTTGGGCCAGTCCCGCCCCGGAGGATGGAAGAGCAGGGCCTCTCCCCTGTAGTAGTCGAGGATGTCGAAGTCCTTCTCCCCGGCGCCTGCTGCCAGCTCCCTGAAGAACGGGCCCACGTTGGCTTCGTAGTAGATGAACATCTCGGTCCAGGAGGAGTCCGAGGCTCGCAGGGGAAGGGCTGGCACCTGTCGCCAGATCGAAACAGCCCATGCGAAGGGCAGATCGTTGGGACATGGCGTGACCGGGACGTAGCCCTGCTCGAAGAGCAGGCCGGCCTCGATGCCCTGCCATGTCGCGGAGAAGACCGGCATCGGGTTCGTGCTGTCTGCAGAGCTGGCGATCACTGTCCGGGAGGGCTCCGGCCAGATGGCCGTCAGGCTGCCTCCGGGAGCCTCCACTCTGAAGTCCCCGGTGAACGGGATCCCGTGGAAGAAGACGATCGGCGCCCTGTCCTCCTCCGGAAGATAGACGTTGGCATCTCCCCACTCCGGGGCTCCCCGGGCTGCCGCGTCGCAACCCTCGCGGAAGACGACCACGCCGAGCTCGTGCACCCTTACCACGTTGTAGTCCGGCTCGCAGATCACGGTGTCCATCAGGACGGGGAGCAGCAGTGGCAGCATTTCCCTTTTCCTCTCCAGGGCCATGGCCCGAGAAAGACGCGGCTCTCGACCCGCAAGATGATGATTGGCGGGGCCATGGGGAAGCCCGTCAGCCCCTGGCTATCACTATTCCGCGCATTCCTGGTATAGTACTGCCGTTTGACCCGAACCGGGGGTAGGAGATGGGCAGGGCCAAGGGTGGTTCCTCCGTGGGAGGCGGCGTGGTCTTCGCCGTTCTGGCAAGCTCAGTCGAGGGCCAGATGCAGGCAGCCCTCCTGGTGGACAGCCTTCGGACATTCGGGGGCGACCTGGCCCGCTGCCCGGTCTGGCTGATCCAGGGGGGGGCCGTCATCTCCTCCCCGAGGATGAAGGGCCAGGACGGGCTTCGGGTCATACCTCAGGGATTCGATCGCAATCTCCGCAAATACATATTCAGCAGCAAGGTGTCGGCCTGCTCCCAGGCCGAGGCCCTGGCCGAGAAGGAGGGTGTCTCGACCCTCGTGTGGCTCAGCTCACACAGCCTTGTGCTCGCGCCTCCCGAGCAGTTCCTGCTGAGCGGCGCCCTGAGGGCAGCCCTCAGGCCCGTTCACATAAGGAACGTCGGCTCTCCCGCCGACGAGCCCATTGATGCCTTCTGGCAGAAGGTCTACCGGGCGGTGGGCCTGGATGAGGCGGGATACGCGGTCGAGTCGCTCGTGGATGGGGAGCTGCTCAGGCCCTACTACAACACCCACATCCTCTCCGTCGACCCCTCCGCGGGCATCCTCAGGCAGTGGAGGGACCGCTTCATGGCGCTGGTGTCCGACGAGAGCTTCCAGAGCGCGGCCTGCGAGGACGCTAATCACAGGATCTTCCTCCACCAGGCGGTCTTCAGCGCTCTGGTCGTCAAGATGCTAGGGAGAGGTGGGATACGCGAGCTGCCGATGGAGTACAGCTACCCCCTTCACCTCCACGAGCAGATTCCCCGGGATCGTGCCGCCGGGAACCTGAACCAGCTCGTCGTGCCGGTCTACGAGGACTACTACGGCATCCCTGAGGCCATCGACGAGATCGAGGTGCTCGAGCCACTCGGCTCATGGCTCAAGGAGCGTCTGGGCCTGGAGGACTGACCGGGCCGCTGCCGCTACCTGCCGGCCCGCGAGCGCAGCATCAGGGCCGTGCCCGCCGCGAGGGTCTCTCCCGAGTGAGAGGACACCCTGACTAGGTAGATGCCCACGGGCTTCCCGCTGCCGTTCCAGGCAAGGCTGCCGGATAGTGCGGGCCCGAGCGACGCCACGAGTCTGCCGGTCAGGTCTAGCACGTCCACGCGGCATCCCGGACCGAGACCGGTGAACACCACGCACCCCGGGCTGGCCTGCCATGCGGGACCACCGCCGGGCTGCTGTGCTCCTGGCGGCTCCAGGCCCTCGGGGCAGAGCTCGTAGCAGCCGATGTCCCATGTGATCATCTGGGGGCGGGGCACCCAGTCGAGATCGTAGAGGACCAGGCTTGCCGCCTCCGCCGAGCCTCCGTCGACGGCCTGGCTGCTCTGCTCCAGGTGGAAATCCCCGGACTGCCAGTCGACGAAGATGTCTCCCCAGTCGTCTGCAAGCATGGAGCAGAGATCCCAGCCGAGCTGCTGCCAGTCCGCCAGGGGGATGACCGTGTCTCCGCCATCGGCGCTCAGCCTGTCCTGCACTGCGTTGTAGTCGCTCTGGAAGCCCGCGTGGGACGAGGCGTCGATGGCGATGCTGCCCCTCCAGGAATGGGCGTTGAGCAGGATGTTGTTGAGGAGCCGGTTGTCGGTAGAGCCCGTGTTGATGTTGATGCACCAGCGTCCGTCGGAAGGCTGGACCACGGTGTTGTTGAAGACCCTGTTGCCGGTGGAGCCGCTCGCGCCGTCTATCCGGTAGAGGCTGATGCCGCTTGCGTGGTTGCCGTAGAGGAGGTTGTTGAAGAAGTCCGACTCCACGACGCAGTCGCAGTTGATGCCAGAGCCTCCGCCTCCCGCTCCGTTCTCCCAGACCGTGTTGCCCTCGACCGTCGCGAACGAGATGGTGCCGTCGCCGCCCGCGCTCAGGTCCCCGTTCATGTGTATTCCGCAGGCGTTGTTGTGGTGGCAGCGGTTGAACCTGATGCTGGGGTAGTCACCGCTGTTGGAGTGGTAGATGCCGTGCTCGTCCGTGCTGTAGCAGCACTCGTTCTCCTCGATGACTGCATGGTCGACGAAAGCCGTGAAGATGCCTCTCTCGTAGCAGTGTTCGCAGTAGCATCCCGTTATGGTGATGTGCCCGCCCAGGGCTGCCCTTATGCCGTTGCGATCGATGCCGGTGACGTTGAAGCCGCTGACGGTCACCCAGTCGGCGCCCTCGATGTTGATGCCGTCCGGGGTGACGGGGTTCTCGGCGTCTATCCAGACCGAGCCGCCGGGGCAGTGGAAGACGATCGGGGCCGATTGCGTGCCCGATGTCCGCAAATCGAAGCCGGCATAGTCGCCATCGAGGCCGATGACCGAATCGTCGGCCAGGACGATGTCCGCGGCGTGCTGGAAGCTGGCGAAAGCCGAGTCAGGGGAGGTTCCGCTCCAGGCGTCGTTGCCGTCGGGTGAGACGTAGTAGGTCGCGGACTCGGATACGCCGGAGGCGATCCAGAGTGCCAGGAGCAGGCCCGCGGAAGGCCTCGGCAGGTAGAAGCGCGAAAGGGGCAAGACGTACCTCCTCATCAGGACAGCTCAGTCCCGGTGAATGGACAATAGGACGGCGTGTCCCGGGCGTCAGCCCGGGTGCGCTCGGGGTCGCGCGGGAACCACGAGGAGCTTTTCCTATTAGAGAACCAGGAAAACACATTGACCGCCCTTCGACGGGCGGCGCAACACGGATGGAGACACGATGCTCCGATCGGTGGGAATCGCGGCTCTGCTGCCGGGGATGGTCCTTGCCGCGGACCTCGTGGTAGGCTCCGGGGAGGCCCCGGGCACGGACCCGTTCTGCGGGGGTTGAGGCTCTGCCATTCGCTATCAGGTGATGGCGCTGGAGCAGGAGCTCGCCGGGGCGATGGAGATCGAGAGCCTGTCCTGGCACAGGACTTCGGTGGGCTCCTCCTCGGCTGAGTTCGTGCAGTTCCGGATCTACATGGGCCTCTGTGCGAGCGACGAGTTGGGACAGAGTTTCGAGGACAACTACGTGCCGGGGACTCGGCAGCTGGTCTACTCGACCATGCTGCACACCATAGCGGCGCAGGCGGAGCAGTGGGCGACGATCGAGCTGGACACGCCGTTCTGGTACGACGGCAGCTCCAACCTGATTGTAGAGGTCCAGTGGGCGGGCGGCTCGGGCAGCTTCTACTCCTACAGGTGGGAGACCGGGTCCGGGAGATGCGTCAAGGGTAGCTACCCCGGAGCCGTCTCCGGATCGGTTCTGACTTCCATGAGTCAACTGATGATCTCGGGCAGTCTCGGGCTTCAGGGTCTCACGTTTGCTGGAGTCAAGTCCGTTCTGTCGAGACAGGGCAGGGCTCCTGCAGCCTCTTCCCCGGAGCCCGCCGCCGGGTTATTCCTAGGTATGACCGGTGCCCCCGGCGGCGGACCCGTTCCGCCGCGACGTCCGTCGATGCTGACCTGTTGCCGTGCCGGATTGGAGGCGGGATGATCCGCGCTGTCCATGGATCTGGTTATGGACTTGCCCTGACGGTCTCTCTCCTGGTCGCCCTGTTCGCCTGCTCCGGCGAAGAGGCCTCCGGGCAGCAGGGGCAGGACGCAGCTCCCGGCCCGGCGGCAGGAGCAGGGCTCCGGTTCGAGGAAGACGGTTTCCTGGCGGAGATCGAAGCGGTCGGGGACTCGGTTCTGTCCGTCCGTCTCAGCGCGCCCACGACCGGTTGGGTTGCCGTTGGCTTCGACCCGACCGCGATGATGAAGGATGCCGACCTGGTGATCGGCTACGTCACGCCCGAGGGAGAGCTGTTCCTGAGGGACGATTTCGGCACTTCCGTGACCGGTCACTCGCCCGACACCGGGCTGGGCGGAACGAGTGACTTCTTCGGGGCGGACGGCTCGGAGCGGGAGGGCATCACCAGCATCAGCTTCCTGATCCCCATGGACAGCGGTGACCCCTACGACAGGCCTCTGTCGGCAGGAGCGACCCACACGGTGCTGCTCGCCTATGGCAGAGAAGGGGCCGATGACTTCACGAGTCACCACTCATGGGCCACGATGGTCGAGGCAGACTTCTGATCATCGACTCCGTCCGAGGGGCGGGGCCGACCTCCGGGGAAGGGGCACGGGAATGAGGCTTGGCGTCTGGATAGTGGCCCTGCTGGTTTCCACGGGCGCGGTGGCGTTCGAGATGGCTTTCCCGAACATGGTGGTTCCCTACCTCGGCATGGACGAGAAGAGCTTCGAGCTCTCGCTCTGCCACAGGTTCTACGGCAGGGCCTTCGAGGACGAGCCTTTCGATACCTTCTTCGGAATGGACGCCGGCGCTAACGTCGCAGTCGGGATGCGCTACTTCTACTCGCCGCAGTTCGACTTCGAGCTGGGGCATACGAGGGCCGGGAAGCAGCTCCGCGCGGGTGCGGGCTGGAACGAGGCCCTCAGCGGCTCGCTCCGCTCACGCGTGTTCGCCGGCTACGTCAGCGAGGAGTGGAGCGAGGAGGACGGGCGCCATGGCGGCCTCGTCGCGGGAGTGACCCTCTCGGGCTACACCCTCGGCGGCAGGGCGCGGCCCGTCTTCAGCTACTTCTATGACGGCATCGACGAGCGGCATGGCATCGGAGTCGGCATCGAGATGGCCGCGAGCCCGACCGTGTCACTCCTTGGCGAGTACTTCCCGATCCTCGACAGGGACGACGAGGAGCCCGAAGGTACCGTTCTTCCGGAGGATGCCTGGGACGCAGGGATAAGGCTTGCAACCCCCGGCCACCAGTTCCTCTTCATCGTCGGCAACGGCCACGGCATCGGCAGCACCGACCAGCTCCGGGGAACCATGGACAACGACCTCTATCTGGGCTTCTCGATCCGGCGGCTCTTCAGTGTCTGAGCGGCTGGAGGCGGGCACGGCCCCGCGATGACCGGGGCAGAGGCCGTCTCTCTGGCGATCGTTGACGTTG
Organism: Candidatus Fermentibacterales bacterium; assembly: GCA_016928495.1. Taxonomy (GTDB): domain Bacteria; phylum Fermentibacterota; class Fermentibacteria; order Fermentibacterales; family JAFGKQ01; genus JAFGKQ01. The sequence continues at coordinate 6,754 of JAFGKQ010000237.1, read as the reverse complement.
CCTACGAGATCGAGGTCATGGCCAGGGACCTCTACGCGGCCTGGGCGCAGCAGTTCCGATCCGCCGATCTCAGGACGTTCTGGGATGCCATGTCCAGGGACGAGACCTCTCACCTGGAGTTCTGGGGGAACCTGAGGGAGATCGGGAAGACGACCCCGTTCAGCATGCTCCTGGACGATCCCCGGGGGCTTCTGGAATCGCTCTCGGCCACCAGGGACTCCGTTCGACGGATCATGGACGACGCATCGTCCGGGATCGGAGTCACGAAGGCCCTGCTCACCGCGTATCGCCTCGAGTTCTACATGCTCGAGCCGTCCTTCCAGACGCTGTTCCAGTCCCTGAGGTTCCTTCAGAGCGACTTCGATCCGGTCTCGGAGTACGAGGAGCACATCGCGACCTTCGTGGACGGCATGGTCAGGTTCGGAGGGGGTTCCGAGGAGACCGGTCTGCTGGCCCTGACCCTGGAGCGCCTCTGGAAGGAGAACCGCAGTCTGGCTGCGCACGCGCTGACCGACAGCCTGACCGGGGTGCTCAACAGGAGGGGGTTCTTCAGCCTCGCGGGTCAGGTCTGTGCCCTGATGAGGAGGCGGGAGGCCTCAGTGAGCGTCCTGATGATAGACCTGGATGGGTTCAAGAGGATCAACGACACCATGGGGCACGCCGCGGGGGACGAAGCCCTCAGGTGTGCGGCAGAGGCCACCGCCGGCGCCCTCAGGGAATCTGACATCGTCAGCAGGTATGGAGGGGACGAGTTCGTGGTCCTCCTGCCGGAGACCGATTCGGTCGCAGAGCTGGCGGGGAAGGTCGAGGAGGCGATCGACCGCGCGCTCGGGACACGCTTCGGGACCGGGGCGACCATAGGATCGGCAACCGGCAGGATAGACTGCGACGAGGTCATGGGCTGCCTCGAGAGACTGGTAGCGGAAGCGGATTCCGGGCTCTACCGGATCAGGGCCGGTTCCTCGGGATAGCCAGGGAGGGGGGGACGACAGGCCGTGTGGAGGTTCGTGAAGCTGCTGCTGAGGCTGGTCGGACTGGCCCTTGTCGCGTTGCTCGCCTACTCCGGGTACGTCATAGTGGACGCCATCAGCCGCACCGGGCCCGTCGTCGACTCCCTCATGTCTCCCGGATGCCTTCCCACCCCTCTCGATGAATTCCCGGAGCAGTGGCTGGACGCGCTGGTCGAGATAGAGGACCCCGCCTTCCTGACTCACCACGGGGTAGACCTCAGGACGCCGGGCGCGGGAGAGCGGACCATCACGCAGTACCTTGCCGGCCAGCTCTACCCCTCGGACTTCCTGCCGTTCATGGAGGAGCTCCGCGTCAGCCTGATAGCTTTCTTCGTGCTCGATCCGAAGGTCGCAAAGGACGTACAACTGCTCATCTACGTCAACTGCGTCGAGCTGGGAGAGGTGAGCGGAGCGCAGGTCAGGGGCTTCGCTCAGGCCGCGGAGGCCTACTTCGAGAAGCAGCTCCCCGATCTCGAGGACGACGAGTTCCTCTCCCTGGTTGCGATGCTGCTCGACCCCTCCCGGTACGACCCTGTCGATCATCCCATGGAGAATGCCGTCCGCGTCGAGAGGATACGCAGCGTTCTCGACGGCAGCTACGCGAGAACGGGTCGCATGGACGTGCGCTACTACGGAGAGGACGAGTAGGCGGCCGGCCCTACCCGGTGCTCGAGTACCAGTAGCCCGGGCTCATGTCCGGTATCCTGGCGGTTACCACCCTGTACTCGATGTCCGGCCCCTCGAAGCCCGGAACGCTGATGCGCAGCACGACCGCGATCCAGCCGTCGCGGTAGACGAACACGTCCCGTATGGAGAAGTCGTAGGCCCACCTCTGGGGATCGACCCATCCGCCGGTCTCGTCCACCAGGATGACGAGGCTGTCCGAGTCCTGCTCGGAGAGCGCGAGCAGCAGGCAGCTGGGCTCCGCCATGAAGCCGTGCTCCCACATGGCGATGCCGGGGTCCTCCACGGAGGGTTGCTCGAGCAGCAGCTCGTAGACCGGACCGCTGTGGAATCCGGGCCCCGCGAGGCCGGGAGTGAACCTCACCGGGGCCGCCATGTCCGTGAGATCGCATGCCGGATGGTGCACCAGGTGCATGCCCGTGTTGCCCTCCACGATTCCCAGGCTGTCCAGGAGAGGCTGCAGCTCCTGCCTGGCCAGGGGCCTCGCGTACTCCTCCCAGAACCGCTGCTCTCTCTCCTCCGTGTCGAGCACGGCATCCCACTCCACGGGGACATCCATGGAGAAGAACTCCTGCTCATCGAACCTGTAGAGCTCCGAGTGCCTTGCCAGGACCGAGCAGGAGGCGACGTCCATCACGCTGATCTCGCAGAACGGGAAGCCGCTCCCGTCCTGGATGCCGTACTGCTCCCACGCCAGGAACCGTCCGCCCGGAGAGAACCCCACCAGCTCGAACAGCGCCAGCCCTGCGGGGACGGGGACGTAGTTAAACAAACTTAACTTACTTGTCCGTTTAGTCACTGCTATCTCCATTCAGATGAGTATCAACTGCTACGGCTCCGTTCTGCCTGTTGACTCGTGCTGCCTTCGGGCTATTCTTGCACCAGCATGCGGCATGGACCATCGGAAGACAGCACCGGGACAGCCCCGCCCCGCTGACGCACGACGCAGCCCGAAAGGCAGGATCCCCATGAGACCAGTCCTGGCCGTGCTTCCGGTAGTGGTCGCTCTGGCCTCCGCCGCAAGCGTTGTGGATACGCTCGCTTCACCCGCGTTATCCATCAGCGGCCTGGCGTTCGGGCAGGACCTGCTCTGGGCCCTGGACACCGATGAGCAAACCGTCTTCGTGATCGATCCCACCTCCGGCGGCATAGTCAACACCCTGAGCCTCTCCTACATCACCGGGTACGAGTGCTACGGGCTCGCCATCAGCAACGATACTCTCTTCGTCGCCTGGCTCAAGTATGGAGGCCCCGACTCCTACTTCATGATGCACGACGCATGGACGGGTGCCCTGATCGACATCATCGACCTGTGTTGAGGCCAGGGCATCCCTTCGGCGAAGGGATTGGCCTGCTTCGACAACACGCTCTACCTGGCCAGCCAGACCGCCCTCTTCTGCGACATGCTCCAATACGCCTGGGCGGATAGCCTGGAGGACTACATCGGCGAGATGCCGGGAGCCGTCCAGGTCCACGACATCGCCTTCGACGAGGGCGATGTCTGGGCGGGCTGCGACAACGCAGCGAACAGCATAATACGCTACGACCAGAGCGGGCAGCAGGTGGATGCCATAGACAGGTCTCTGGTTCCCTGCGCGACCGGCCTGGCGATCGATCCCGAAGGCATGCTATGGGCAGCCGACAACCCCAACGGGCTGATCTACAGGATCGATCCTGCCGGATCGGCCCTGATACCCGGGACCTGGCCGCGCATCAAGCTGCTTGCCTTCCCCGGGCCCGCCTCCTGAACGTGGCCTGCCTGGCACCGGGCGCCCGTGCTAGCCTCCGGTTTGCCCCTTGCTTTTCCGAAGGATTCGCTTACCTTTGTCATGGGGCCGCTGGAGATATTCCGGGGGTGACCGGTCCGGAGCAGAGGGGTAGCAGAGCAGGCTGCCTGGGACTGGAGGTCCTGTATGCCCCACAGGCACCTAACCCTGGAGGAAACCCGTATCATCGTGTACAAGGGCACGGAGCTGCCCTTCAGCGGGAAATACCACAACTATTTCCGCCGAGGCCTGTACCGTTGCAGACGGTGCGGGGCAGCTCTGTACGACTCTCAGGCCAAGTTCCGGTCGACCATCGGCTGGCCCAGCTTCGATGCCGAGATCCCCGGAGCCGTGCTGAGAATGCCCGAGACCGATGGGATCCGTACCGAGATCGTCTGCGCTTCCTGCGGCGCGCATCTCGGGCATGTGTTCACCGGAGAGGGCTTCACGCCGAAGAACACCAGACACTGCGTGAACTCGCTCTCCCTGGACTTCGAGCCGGCCGTATAGGGAGCTAGTGCTCCCTGTCCGGAACCGGGCATGCCCGTCTCCCCTTTGGGGCGGGCTCTCACCGCCGTTCAGGCAAGGGAGCCGTGCATGGCCAAGCAAGAGAAGGCTATACTCGCGGGCGGCTGCTTCTGGGGTGTGGAGTACCGCCTGAAGACCCTACCGGGCGTCGTTTCCACTCAGGTGGGCTATAGCGGCGGGAGCGTGCCGCAGCCGACCTACGAGCAGGTCTGTAGCGGCAGCACGGGCCACGCCGAGGCCGTCGAGATCACGTTCGATCCCGAGACGCTCAGCTTCGAGCAGCTGGTGAGAAGGTTCTTCGAGATACACGACCCGACTCAGAGGGACCGGCAGGGCGCTGACGTCGGCAAGCAGTACAGGTCGGCGGTCTTCTACTTCGACGAGGGCCAGAAGGGGGCAGCCGAGAGGCTGATAGCTGTCCTGAGAGGAAAGGGCTTCGACGTTGTCACCGAGTTGAGCCCTGCGGGTGCCTTCTGGAGGGCGGAGGAGTACCACCAGGACTACTTCGAGAAGAACCGGGAAGCCCCGATCTGCCACACGTGCGTGAACAGGTTCGGTCTGCCGGGGAGAGCCTAGGCCGGCCGGAAACAGCCGCTACCACTCCCCGCTCGCGAACACCGCCACCCCTGCGATGGCGACGATCGCCATCAACAGACCCTCGGTGCCCAGGAGATCCGGAGCAAGATCCAGGCCGAGCCCCGCGGCCGCGAAGACCCTGGATTCGTCGTGCTCGCCGTTGCCGGAAGACAGATGTCCCAGGAACAGCCCCAGGTCCAGGAACCTGTATCCGATGGAGGGGCGCAAGCCGTAGATCAAGGGTCCCCGGAGCATGCCACCCCCGATTGCCAGCGGGAACACCTCGAGCCCGGCCCTGAGGGACCAGTCCGGATCGAGCCGGTATGCCAGCATGGGCCCGGCACCCAGCAGGGCGCCACCACCTCCCCAGAGAGCGCTGACCTGACCTCCGAGAGACCAGCGCCCCCTGCCGCTGCCTAGGGGGAAGAGAACGTAGCCATCCGTGGCGCAGAAGAGCTCACCGCGATCACAGCCCCCCCGGTCCGCAGCCACTGCATAGGCCCACTGGCAGGCGCCGAACCCGGCAGCTTCAGCAGGATCGGTGTCCGCATCGCCCACAGGTGGGCCCTGTGCGAGCAGAATGCAGAGAGGAACCAGGAGCGTCATGCCGATTGCCTCTACTCTCCGGAGGCCAGGGCGTTCAATCCCTGTCCCCGTCTCCGGGCCCCGGGAGCAACCTCCGCATGGCCGCCGTGTGACTGCGGTAGGCGTCTCGACCCCGCGGCGTGATCCTGATCACGGTCGATTCCCACGCTCCGGAAGGGTCATCGGTGCTGAGATAGCCTTCATCCCGGAGCTTCGGCAGGATGCCGGTCATCTCCGCCTCGCTGAGACCGGAGGTGCGTGCCAGCAGGCCCAGAGCCGCCTCTTCCAGCACCGAGAGCATGGACAGGACTGCCAGAGCAGCGTGATCCTCGAGGACGCTGTCACGGCCCTTCATCAGGCTGTTCCTGGCCCGTTCGGGCTCCGGGGGGAGGATCAGGTTGCTTGCCATGCCGGGAGCCCCTTCCGGTGTCTCGTGCCCTGAGTGGCCGACTGGACTCCATCCCGCCGGCATTGAAGAGTATACCAACGCAGAGCTGCTGCTGCACTCTCCGGAGAGGTGTGATGGAGGAGATCCCCAGCCTTGCCGTGGTATGCGACATCGAGTACGGCGCATGGAGGGCGACGGTGCTCAAGACTGCGCTCGAGCTGGACATCTTCACGGTCGTGTCGGGCAGCGGGCCGTTCCTGGATTCCATCGCCCTGGCCTCGGGTTGCAGCCCGAAGGGCCTCGAGGTCCTTCTCAATGCCCTGTGCCCCCTGGGGCTCCTGAAGAGGAACGAGAACGGCTACGAGCTTACCCCCGTCTCCGATGCCTACCTGGTCAGGGGGAAAGAGACCTTCTACGGGGACTGGTGCCTGACTGCCCAGCTCGCCTGGCCGATCAGGGCGCGCAGCGCCGATGCGGTCAGGACCGGCGAGGCCCTGGTAGACGACTACTCGGATCAGAGCAAGCAGGATGACTGGGTAGCGGACTTCGGGCCCGCGATGATGAACTGGCCGGCGCGCCTCGAGTACTTCACTCGTCTCTGGAAGTCGGTCGGCGTGCTGCCTCTTCCCTCCGGAGAGCAGCGCATATTGGAGCTGGCCTGCGGGCCGGGGCTGAAGTCGATGGCGCTGCTGAGAGGCAATCCCGAAGCGAGGGTGACGCTGAACGACTTCCCCGGGATCCTGAGGCTCACGAGGAAGATAGCGGCTGATGCCGGGCTCATCTCTCAGGTCGAGCCTCTCCCCGGGAACATGGAAGAGGTGGATCTGGGCGAGTCCAGGTACGATCTGGTGATCTGCGGGAGCATGCTCTACTACTTCTCGGGAAGAAGACTTGCGGAGATGCTGTCGAGGATATCGAAGTCCCTCAGGCAGGGCGGCGCCCTGATAGTCCAGGAGCCCATCGCAGATGAGTGGAAGTGCGAGAGCGAGGCAGCACTGATGGCCGCGTTCCAGCTCCTGCTGTTCGCCCCCGGAAGCGAGGTGAGGAGCTTCGAGGAGTACCGCTCCGCCCTGCAGGAGAGCGGCTTCCGCCAGGTTGACCTCATCCACGAGGACATGATCAGGGCCCGCAAGGGAGGCATGTTCGGCGGGGGCCGCCAGTAGCGATCAGTCGGCTATGGCGACTCTCCAGACCTTCTCGGGATCGTAGAGCACCCT
>JAFGKQ010000236.1 GCA_016928495.1 Candidatus Fermentibacterales bacterium | reverse complement strand
CTGCTGGGCTTCACCGGCTACGACATGGGCAACGTGCCGACCAGACCCGTCCATCCGGACATGACGGATAGCGCCGCCGACGGGGGAGAAGATGGCTGAGACCTGCCGGAGCACGGCTTGAAGATCCTGCATCTCGCACCCCAGAACTACACCGGCGTGCTGACCCTCTTCGTAAGGGGACACCGGGCCCTGGGCCACGAGAGCCGTCTGGTCACCTTCTTCGAGGCCAGGAACGTCTACGAAGAGGACATCTGCCTGGATCTGCCCTTCGTGGGACCGATGGAGTGGCTCTGGAAGCTCAAGAGGCTCGTCCGGTCAGGCAGCATGAGAGTGCCGTTCACCGGGACCAGCGAGCGGATAGTCTGGAAGCCGAGCCTCCTCGAGAGGCCGCTCTTCGCGCTGCGCGACCGCATCTGGTCACCGCGTATCGAGAGGGCGGCCAGGGAGCACGGGCTGTGGGACTTCGACATCTACCACCTGGAGGGCGGCATGAGCTTCTTCAGGGACGGACGGGATGTCAGGAGGCTGAAGAGCGAGGGCAGGAAGATAGTGTCGTACTACCACGGCCTGGATCTCAGGATGAGGGGCGCGATCCGTCCCGTATGGGAGGCGACGGATCTGCATCTCACCTGTGAGTTCGACCTCTACCAACGCTACCCGGAGATCGATTACCTCTTCCTGCCCTTCGACCCGGACAGCATGCCCGAGGCCAGGCCCTCGGGAGAGCGCATAAGGATCTGCCATGCGCCCAGGCTGCCGGAGGTCAAGGGAACCGCTGCGATAATCGAAGCCGTCGAGGACCTGTCGCGCGAGCTTCCGGTGGAGCTGGTGCTGATCCGGGACATGACGCACTCGGAAACGCTCGAGATCAAGGCTAGCTGCCATCTGGCGATAGACCAGATTGCCGACGGGGACATGGGTTATGGAGTCAACTCGCTCGAGACACTCTCCATGGGGATCTGTACCGTGACAAACCTCTCGCCCGCATACCGGGAGTTCATACCTGACCATCCCTTCGCGCTTGCGGAGCCCGGCAGCCTCAGGAGGGTGCTGCGCGAGCTCGTGCTGGACCGGGAGCTGCGCGAGAGGCACGCCCGATCCGGCCCCGCATGGATCGCCAGCCGCCACCATTGGCTGTCGGTTGCGCGCAGGCTGCACGAGGCATACGCCGGGAAGGGCTGGCTGGGCTGATGCTCGGGGAGCTTCGCAGGGAGACCTCGCTATACGGCGTCGCGATGGTCTTCGGCGGCCTGGTGCAGCTCGTCTTCCTGCCGTTCATGTCGCACAACCTGACCGTCACGGAGGCCGGCGAGCTGGGCATCCTGGTCACCGCCTCGGGGGTCATCGCCACCTTCATCGTGCTGGGACTCCCGACCGCCATCATCAGGACGTGGCAGAGGACCGGGGCCCACAGGGGGATCATGCTGCGCGGGCTCCTGATACCACTGCTTCCCACCTGCGTCGTGGTCGCGGTCTTCCTTGGCCTTCCCCAGGCGCTCGGCCGGGCGCTGGGGCTGGAACGGACGAACGACCTGGTCCACGCCGCTGCCCTGGGGATAGCTGCGGCCTACTCCCAGTTGTCGCTGTCCTTCCTCAGGGCCGAGGGGCTGGCCGGGAGGTACCTGCTGATCTCCATGGGCAAGGGGGTCCTCGCAGTCCTCGTGCTGACCACCCTGATCCTGGCTGGCCGCGGAGGGGTGGGCGGCTTCCTCGCGGCCAGGTGGGCGCCCGCGTTCGCTGTAGCAGTTGCCGGTGCGATGATCATGTTCGGACGCATCGGCCGATCCTCCCCGGTGGCCTCCCCGGGAGAAGGGCTGACGGGGTCCATGATGAGCTTCGGGCTCCCGCTTCTGCCGGCAAGCCTTGCGATGCTCGCTCTCTCGTCGGCGGACATGATCATGCTCAGGCACCTGCACCCCGACATGGCGGAGAGCGGCTACTACTACTGGGCCAACACCGCCTGCATGGCCCTGGTGCCTCTGACCGCGGGCTTCGAGATGGCCTGGCCCAGGTTCATCTTCAGGATAAGGGACACCGGCGGGACCCTGGGTCAGCTCGGAAGGGCAGCTCTGGGGTTCATGCTGGTGGTGGTCTGGGCCTCCTCGGTGCTGGGTCTGGCGGGGCCCGAGATCGTCAGGATCGTGGGAGGGGGACGGTTCGCCGATGTCTCCCGCGTTCTGCCCACTCTCGCCGGAGCGACCGGCATGTACTCGCTGTTCCTCGTATCGCAGACGGGTCCGCTCCTGACCGGCCAGACCAGGTTCATCGCCGGCATGACGCTGTTCGGGGCCCTGCTGAACGTGGGCTTCAACTTCAGGCTGATACCCACTGCGGGCGCAATGGGCGCCGCCTTCGCGACCCTGGGCACCAACATGTTCATGGCGCTCTCTCTGTTCTGGCTGGGGAGGAAGGTCTTCCCGATCAACCCGCTGGTCGTGGTGCTGGTGATCGGGCCTCTGGTGGCCATGGGGCCCCTGGCGACCCTGGGGCACTTCCCGAGAGCGGCCATCCTGTTCGGCATGACCTGCGCTGTCGGCTCTCTTCTGATGGTGCTGGGCGTTGCCTCTCGAAGACGAGGAGGCTCCCGGACCGGTGGGGGGCGGGAGGAGGAATGAGCACCGCTCTGTCCGTTCTGATTCCCGTGAGGAACGGAGGTGAGGAGCTGGCCCGGACCCTCGAGTGCCTGGCAGCGCAGAGCCTGCCCAGGGACCTCTGGGAGCTGGTGCTGGCCGACGACGGCAGTGACACCCCCATCGAGTCCTGCTTCCGCCACCTGCTCGGGTCTCTTCCCTCCAGGGTCGTCAGGATCGAGAACGGCGGACGCAGGTCCGTCGCCAGGAATGCGGCCCTGGCCGCCTCCCGGGGAGAGGTTGCCCTGATGATGGACGCCGATCTCGACTTCGACGCCGACCTTCTCGAGAGGCACCTCCACCACCATCGCGGAGACACGGCCGAGGTGATCATGGGCGCCAGGATCGACACCTGGAGGGAGAGTCCCACGGCGTTCCAGAGATGGTCGGACTCGAGGGCAATGGGCGGTCGGCCGGCCGGGT
>JAFGKQ010000235.1 GCA_016928495.1 Candidatus Fermentibacterales bacterium | reverse complement strand
TCTCCGGAGTGCCAGCTATGCGTTCCCGAGTGAGCGCTGCTCTCGGTCACGTGCCAGAGGTCGTTCGTCCCTCCATGAGTCCATCCCCCGGGTCCGGACTCGACATCCTCCGAGACTCCTATGTCGCCGACGACCAGTATCAGGGTATCGCTGCTCTGCCACTCGGGCGCGGCCGTTATCGAGAAGAGCAGCTCCGGGAAGGCCACATCCGGTGCTCCCGCGGACAGCTCGCCACTGACGGTGAACTCGCCTGTGCCGTCGGCGGCGATCTGCGGAAGGTATGCGGTGGCGATATCCCAGGTAAGCCATGTGGGGCCGTCCGGCATCGTGACGTAGACGTCCGAAGCCTCGAGGAGCCCCAGGTTGGCGATGGTGAGGATGAGGTCGAAGGACTCCCCGGCCTCGGGGTACCCGTTGCCGTTGCCCCCGGCGCTGTCGTCGACCGAGTAGATCGAGAAGTAGAGGCCGGGCGCATAGACCAGCAGCGGCAGGGTCACTTCCCAGGAGCCCTGGTCGCAGCTCAGGTGCAGGAGAAGCTGGACGACCTGGCCCGTCGAGGACGAGGCCTCTACGTCCAGAGCGACGACCCCGCTCCCGCTTCCGGACTGACCGGGGCTGAGGGAGCCGTAGTCGACCGTCGAGGAGAGCAGTTGAGCGGGACCGGAGACCAGCTCCGCCTGGAGCTCGACCCCGGTCAGTGACACGGTGCCCTGGTTGAGCAGGGTGATGGACAGGTCTGCGGTCGCGCCTGGCGACAGATGCCCGTAGCCGGCGGAATCGTCGATAAGGAGGCTGGAGACGACCAGGGATGGACCGCTCGCGTAGGGGATGGTCTCGCTGGTCCGCCTCAGGTGAGTCCCGGTGACCGTGACCGTGATGTCGCTCGAGACCGCGCCGGGAAGATCGATGATCGCATGGCCCGAGGCGTCCAGCTCCTCCACGACGTAGATGCCGTAGCCCTCGTCATGGATGCACACCGTAGCGCCCTCGACGCTGACCGGGGCGGACAGGGTGAGAGGGATGCACTGCGTCGACGAAGTCACAATCGGAGGAAGCTCGAGATCAGGGTCCACCGGCGGGATCCTGTGAACCCGCAGAGAGGGGTCTCCGAGCAGGTTCACCATGTACTGCAGGCACCTGTAGGTGTTCTCCTGGTGGCTGAAGGGTATCATCCCGACCTTGGCCTGCCCGAGCAGCTCGCCCAGGGACCAGGACGGGTTCTCGACGAGCAGGCGCCAGAGCTCTCTGTCCATCCGGTCCGAGTAGCCGTAGAGCGGGTTGCCGGGCGAGCGCCAGCCATAGCTGGAGTTCTCTATGTAAGAGACCCCGCAACCTTTCGGGTTCGTCAGGAAGTGCTCGCCCACGGCATCGAGGTCGAAGGCGCTGGTCCAGCAGCCCGTCGCGTACATGAAGCCGAAGAACCTGCCCGCGGAGTCGATCGCGTCCACGGCGCTTATGTCGAGGGGACCGACGACGGTTATCCAGCCGTGGCTGGTCAGGTTGACATGGCCCGTGCCCGCTATGAGCGCGGTCATGGCCTCGCCCGTTCCATAGGTCCCCTCGGACTCGTACTGCTTCTCGACCTCGTATAGCGAAGGGATGTACATCTCGTCTATGTAGTCCTTGAGCACTCCCCCGTCCGTGTAGGGGTTGGACCACATCACCGCGGCGATGAGCAGCGCCCTGTCGAGGTGGCTGGTCTCGGAGGCGGTCTCGTAGGCGATGGTCTTGTCCACCACGGCCCAGGCGTCGCCCAGGTTCTCCACCGGCGCTCTCCCGACCCACACATCGGGGTAGAGGTCCACGCTGTCCGCCAGCTCGCCCCAGATGTCGTCCATGTCCAGGTTCCAGCTTCCGTCCAGGTCGGAGAAATAGAGGTCGCAGGGAAGGCTGTCGTCACGTCCTCCACCGGTCTGGTAGGACAGCGCGAAGGCGTACCTGCAGGGCACAAGGTCGGTGTCCCCGCCCAGCAGCACGTAGTCCAGGCCGTTGGCCGAGTAGTAGTCGATGATGTAGTTGCGCATCTTCTCCGGCAGATCGCAGCCCGGCCAGCCCGATACCTCGCTCGTGGTCACGACCTCCGTCAGGACTCCGCCCTCGGTCCTCCAGTGCGCGAGCGAGTCGAAGGGCTGGAGGAGGCTGGTATCCGTGATGATGAGCATCCTCTCGCAGGTCTGCCTCGACGGGGGCAGCCGGAGCTCCCTGCGGCAGGGCTCCGTACCTACCGAGATCTCGATGCCGCTCAGCCTCTCGAGGCTTCCCGTGACCGGGTTGTAGCGGAACGGATGGACGAGAAGCTCTGCAACGGGGATGCCCGTCCCGTGGCTGTAGCCGGTTCCGGTCAGCTCTACGGGAGAGGGCGGCCAGAAGGCATCGGCCGAGTACACGTCGGCCCGGGGCTCTCCAACCCTCGCGGTCCACGGAAGCGACGGGATCGCGGGAGGCGGCAGGGGACGAATGCGCCAGAGGCCCGGGACCTGCTCCCAGGAGGCGCTCCTGACCTCGACCGCGGAGGCTCTCAGGCCCTCTCCGAGAGGGATCCTGCCTGCCACCACGGGCAGGTCCGGGTATCCCTCGAGCCAGCCGAGCAGGCCTCCTTCGATGGCGAGGATGGACTCTCCCGACTCCGCCGGTATCACCTCCGGCTCCGCATCTGGCACGTGCAGCGTCTCGGTGAAGGTCTGTGAGCCGGCGACGGATAACAGCAGCGCGGCGATCAGTGCATGACCCATGTCTTTCCCTTCAGGTCGGCAGG
>JAFGKQ010000234.1 GCA_016928495.1 Candidatus Fermentibacterales bacterium | reverse complement strand
TCCCCACCTGGCCTGCATCACATCACCCTGGGACACCTGGGTCGGCAGACCGGTCGAAGGCCCTGCCCTCATGACGTTGAGGATAACCGTCGGCACCTCGGTCATGCAGGCATAGCCTATTCCCTCCTGCATGAGGCTGAAGCCGGGTCCGCTCGTGGCTGTCATCGACTTGGCGCCGGCCAGACTCGCGCCGATGATGGCGCTGATGCTCGCGATCTCGTCCTCCATCTGGATGAACTTGCCGTCCTGGAGGGGAAGCAGCCTCGCGAGAAGCTCTGCGGTCTCCGTCGACGGCGTGATCGGATACCCCGCGAAGAAGCCGAGGCCGCTGGCCAGAGCGCCGTACGCCACTGCCTCGTTGCCCTGAAGGAGCATCGTCTTACCCCATGGGACCGACACTAGTGATCATCCTCCTCCCCCACGCTCACCAGCTCCTCATCGAGCACGGTGACCGCGAAGTCAGGGCACCGTCTGGCGCACAGAGCACAGCGGATGCACCTCTCCGGATGCACCACATGCGCCTTCAGGTCATCTCCCATCTCCAGCACCTTCTTGGGGCAGAAGGCGACACATATGGCGCAGCCCTTGCACCACTCGGCATAGATGTGTACGTAGGTCCGGTCGTTGTTTCCGGCTTCGGTCCGTGAGGGCTCCGTGTCTTCCGTTTCGGGCATCTGGCAACCCACCTCCAAACAGCCTGTTCAGGAATGAGTCAGTCCGTGTGAACGGTGATGATCATGAGCAAAAGGCAGGACAGCATGCTGTCCCGCCTTGCTCTGTTCGGTTACATATGCTTCTATTCTAGCCCCGAGTAAACCTCCCGCGCAGCAGATCCTCGAGGTTCGGCCTGCCTATCACCTGAAGATCGTAGCCGACCCTGACGGTCGGCTTCGATATCCTGATCAGACGTGTCAGGTCCACCGGGGTCGCGATCACCACGGTATCACACTCGCAGGCCTCGATCGTCTCCTCGAGATCGGCTATCTGTTGCTTCCCGTAGCCCATCGCCGGAAGAACCAGGACATCTTCCTCGTCGGCGTAGTACTCGTCATAGGTCTCGGCGATCGTACCCACGGCATACTCCCTGGGATCGACGTAGCCTGCCGCGCCGTACTTCTCCGCTGCTACGTAGCCGGCGCCGAAAGACATCTCTCCATGAGTCAGGGTCGGGCCGTCCTCGACTATCAGGACCGTCCTGCCCTCGACGAGCTCGGGCCTGTCCACGGTGACAGGGCTTGCGGCCTCGATGATGGTGGCTTCGGGGTTGACAGCCCTTACGTTGGCCCTGACCTCGGCAACATGCTCGGGGTAGGCGCTGTCGATCTTGTTGATGATCACGACGTCCGCCATGCGCAGGTTCGTCTGCCCGGGATAGTAGGAGATCTCGTCCCCGGGGCGATGCGGGTCAACCACGGTCAGAAGGATGTCCGGCACGAAGAAGGAGGTATCGTTGTTGCCGCCGTCCCAGAGGATGACGTCGGCCTCCTTCTCGGCCCTGCGGAGTATCTCTGCGTAGTCCACTCCGGCATAGACGACCGTTCCCCTCCTGATGTGGGGCTCGTACTCCTCCATCTCCTCGATCGTGCACTTCTGCTTCGCGAGGTCCTCGATCTTCTCGAACCGCTGCACCCGTTGAGCGACCAGGTTGCCGTACGGCATGGGATGCCTGATCACGACGACCCTGAGACCCTCACCCGTCAGTATCTCTGCGACTCTCCTGGTGGTCTGGCTCTTGCCGCAGCCTGTGCGGACGGCGCACACGGCGACCACGGGACGCTCGCTGGGAATCATCGTGAGCCTGGTGCCGAGCATCGAGAAGCTGGCTCCCGCAGCGTTGACCATGCTGGCAAGGGCCATCACGTAGTCGTCCGGGACATCGCTGTGGCTCATGACGCACAGGTCGATCTTCTCGCTCACTATGAGCTCCCCAAGCTGTTCCTGGGGCACGATCGGTATGCCCTTCGGGTAGAGATCGCCCGCGAGCTCGGCGGGGTACCTCTTGTCGTCTATGCCGGGGATCTGGGTCGCGGTGAACGCGATAACCTCGTGGGAGCCGTCCTCGCGATACACAACGTTGAAGTTATGGAAATCGCGGCCGGCTGCTCCCAGGATGAGAGTTCTGGTTCTTCCTTCCATCTGGTCCGCTGTCCTTTCCGTGCTGGACTGGCATGCCATCTTCTCAGGAAAGCAACAGCGAGCCGGCGAGCGCGGCTCGGCCTCTCCCGCGTATGCCCGGCCCGGAACGGCGATCAGCTCGTAACGGGCGGGCCTTCAGGACTGGCCCCGGAACCGGGGCCATCAGGCATGTGGCATCTAGAAGTCAAGGCAAATCTCCATACCGGAAGAGGTCGCTGTCAACCACGCTTCGTCCGGGGGGCGCCGCTCGAGAGATCCCTCGGATAGAGCAGGTTCGCGAATCCGCCCCCAGCCAGCAGCCCCGTGACAAGGCGCACGAGCGTCGCCCCCTGGTAGGGGGTGAGCTGGATCAGGGCGACGTCCACGAGCACGGGAACCAGGAGCAGGGCTCCTGGCAGGAAGGACCGGGGGCTGCGACAACGGCCGGCCAGGAGTGCGGCGCCGATCGCGCCTCCCAGCCAGAAGCCGGTGCATCTCGAGCAGAGGCCGCTCGCTCCCCACGGGAGCATCAGCAAACGGTCGGGGAGCCTGTGGCACGTCAGGTCGAAGACGGGCTCCAGCCAACTCATGATCCAGCCCGGCGCGACGGCCCACAGAAGAGAACCCATGGCGAACGCCGCCGAGGGCAGACCAAGCGCGAGCAGGTACACGACTCTGGCCCGGAGGCCAGTTCCGGATGCCTGTTTCGTCGTTTCCCGCGCCGCTCGATGGCGGAGGGGAGCACCGGCCTCCGATTGGCGAGAGCCGGGTGCTGGACTATAATCCGTGCTCGCGTCCTTTCGCCGAACTAGCTTGCCGGAGGCCATCTCTGCCCATGCTCGATTCGAACACGTGGCGTGCCGCAGCCGCTGTCATGCTCGTGCTGTTCACCACCGCCTGCGGTGGAGGCGAGGCCGCTGCGAGGGAAGCCACGGTCGTGGTGACCTTCTGGCACGCCATGGGCGGCCCTCTCGGAGACGTCCTCCTCTGCCTCGTGGACGAGTTCAACTCCACCCATCCGGGCATAGAGGTGGTGCCCGTCTCCATGGGCAGCTACAGGGCCCTCAGCCAGAAGATAATGGCTAGCGTCATGGCGGGTGACCCTCCCGAGCTGGCTCAGGCCTACGAGACATGGACGGCACAGCTGATACGCGGGGGAGCCATAGTGCCGCTCGACTCCCTGATGGACCTCGACCCGGACTTCGAGCGTGGGGACTGGCTCGACTTCGTGGAGGTCTTCAGGGAGGACAACACCTTCGATGGCAGGGTGTACAGCTTCCCCTTCAACAAGAGCGTTCCGGTCATCTACTACAATGTCCAGCTCTTCGACAGCCTGGGGCTCTCTCCAGCCTCCACCTGGGAGGAGCAGAGAGAGCTTCTGTTCGACCTTTCCCTCGATGGCAACGCGGATGGTGACAAGTTCGACGAAGGCGACCGATGGGGTACGGCCTTCCCGGTCAGCGTCTGGATGTTCGAGTGCCTGCTGCTCCAGAGCGGCGGCGACCTGATAGACGAGTCCGGCACGGCGACGGCCTTCGCCTCGCCCGAGGGGATCGAGGCGCTCGAGTACCTCTCGGGGCTCGTCACGGAGGACAGCACGGCGTATCTCTCCACCGGATTCGAGCACCAGAGGGAGTTCTCCGAGGGGAGGGTAGGCCTGGTACAGGGCTCTATCGTGTCCCTCTCCTTCATGCAGGACGACATGAGAAGAAGAGCGGAGAGCGGTCTGCCCGTCTTCGAGATCGGAGTCGCTGCGCTTCCCGCCGGCAGGGAGCGAGCGGTTCTGATATCGGGAACGAACGTGGTGATATTCGGGTCCGACCATCCCGAGAAGGTCCTTGCCGCCTGGGAGTTCGTGAAATGGTTCACCGACACGGAGCAGCAGGCGAGGTGGTTCTCCGGTACTTACTACCTTCCGGCCAGGTCCAGTTCCATCTCCCACCCCGCGTCCATGGAGGCCTGCGAGAGGGTCCCCGGTCTGCGAGACGCGCTCGGGCAGCTGGAGTATGCTACGTTCGAGCCGCAGATGACTGCATGGTACGATGGCAGGGAGTTCCTGGCCGAGGCGGTCGAGATAGCACTCTACGGGCGCATGAGCCCGGCGGAGGCCCTTCGGCGCGCTGCGGACCTCTCGGACTCCGAGATC
>JAFGKQ010000233.1 GCA_016928495.1 Candidatus Fermentibacterales bacterium | reverse complement strand
GCTGAAGGTGTGTATGTCCGTCACCGCGTACCCGCCGCTGCTCCTTACAACGATCTCCTTCCCGGCGAAGCTTATCGGGCCCGCCCAGAGACCCGGGCCCACGAGCACCGTGTCACCATCCACGGCAGCGTTGATGGCGCTCTGTATGCTGGGGTAGTCTCCGGGGACGTGGAGAGTGCCCCCCACCGATGTGGCGGGCAGAAGCAGGCACAGGACGAGCGAAGCTCTCTTCACCAACGTGACCTCCCGGGCTCATTATAGCCCGCGAGGGGCGCCGGCCCAATAGGGCTGTATCACAACTCCCACATGGACTTATACTCGGTCATCTATGCGAGGCACCATGGAGGAGGAGGAGCCGTGATCGGGGACACGCACTGTTTTCCGGCTGGCGCCGATGAAAGTGATCAGAACCCCGGAAAAGAGTGCATGTCCCCAATTAGCAATTACGAAGGGGGACACGCAACGGGTGCATGTCCCCCTTCTCGCTCTGGTACCGGGGAGGGGATTTGAACCCCTACAGGCACTTGTGCCCACTAGGTCCTTAGCCTAGCGTGTCTGCCAGTTCCACCACCCCGGCCCGTGCTGCCAATGCCCTATAGAACGGCCAGCAGGAAGGACGAGAGCATGAAGACCACGGCGAGAACCGTCGTGATCTTCGAGAGAAGCGTGGCCGCTCCCCTGCTTCCGAACGCTGCCATCATGGCGCCGCCGCCCCCGAAGGCCCCGGAGAGCCCGTCGCCTTTCGCCTTCTGCATCAGGACGACGGCGATCAGCAGGATGCAGCTGAGAACATGGATGAAAGTGAGTACTGCGTCGATCAATGTGATCCTCCCGATTACGGAGGGTGTATATACATTCACCTCTTGCACCTGACAAGGTTCCGGAGCCATTGTTGCGGTGGTGGCACGAGTATGTGACGCAGCACCGAACAGGGGGTTCATCCATGAGACGCCAACTCGTCTCCTTTCTCGCGCTTCCTCTTCTTCTGCTTTCCGTCCCGGCCCTCGGGGCCGACCCGGGTGTGTATCCCGAGATCGGTCCTCTCGCCGAGGACGGCACCTTTCCCACTCGCCTGCTGACCCTGGACGAATCGGGCAGCGATCCGGGCGGAGTGGGATCCCTGGTTGCCAGGCCCTTTGCTGCCAGCACAGGCTACAGGGCGGAGCAGCTCTGGGTCGACCGCAATCATCAGAACGCCATAGCCAACGAGACCTGCATCACGGGAAGCGGCCAGCGCATCCTGGCCGGCTGGTACCTCAACAACGAGAGGATCTCCTGCTATCTCGCCATGGGCACCAGCACCCCCATGTGGATCTACGATGCTCTCGGGGTCTCCGCGCAGTTCGACGTGGCTGCGAGCGCCGAGGCGGAGATGCTCTCGTGCACGGGCTACGACCTCGGCACTCTCGTATGGTCGGGCTATGGCTCTTCCCCGCTGTTCGAGGAGGACCCGGCCTACAAGCAGGACATCTCCGCCGATGGCCAGCACCTCGTCTACTACAGGTACGGATCTCCCTATCTGGTCTGCGTGGACACCTCGACAGGAGAGATCGAGTGGGAGACCCTGATCACAGTGACCGGAAGCCAGGCGAACGGAGTGGACATCTCCGCCGATGGCTCGCGTGTCCTCCTGACCGTCTACGAGACCAATCAGGGAGCTCAGGTCTACAGCATGGCGGACGGATCGCAGGTAGGGAGCTTCCTGCCCAACTACAGCCAGACGGCGGCGAAGATCTCCGGCAACGGCGAGCGGCTGGTCACGGGTGACTTCAACGGCAGGCTGCGCCTCTACGAGTACCAGGGCTCGGACTGGACGCTCGCAGGCACTTTCTACCCCGGGGGAAGCTGGGTGACCGCGGTTGCCATCAGCGAGGATGGCCACACCGCGCTTGGCGGTACCCTCGGTTTCAATCCTTACTACGGCAAGGTCATGGCGGTGGACTGGCCGGAGAGCTCTGCTCCATCGCAGATGTGGGTCTACGACAACTACGGGGACTACGTCACCTCTATCGACCTGTCCTCGGACGGCTCGAGGATCATCGCCGGCTCCTGGGGACAGTACAATGCCACCTTCGGCGACGTGGTGACCGTCTTCGACCGTACCGGGGCCGTCATCTTCCAGCTCCTCGACGACATAGACGAACCCGGATCGATCTACAGCGTCGCCATGGACCCCGACGGCAACTTCGCAACCGCCTCCGGAAAAGCCGTGCACGCGCGACTGATGGGCAACGGCGGCGAGGTATACTCCATCAGGATCATGGACGCTCTGGCGCAGGACGTAGGCGTATCGGGCATCTCCTCGCCCCCCGAGAACCTCCAGGTCGGTCAGAACGTCACGCCGCAGGTTAGCGTGACCAACTACGGCCAGTCCGCCGCGAGCTTCAATGTAGAGGCATGGATATACGAGGAAGGCACCGGAGTGATCTGGTCGGATGTCGAAGCGGTCTCCTCGCTCGCTCCCGGAGCCACCACGAGCGTGACCTTCTCCGGCTGGACGGTCCCCTACTACGGCTCATGGGAGTTCGTAGCGGCGACCCTGATGCCGGGCGACCAGTACGCGGGCAACGACAGCCTCCAGTTGAGCGTGAGGGCCTGCCACGACGGCACCGTGCTCGGCTTCCTGTGCCCCTACGCGGAGAACACCGTCTTCCTCGATCTGCAGCCCCTGGTCGAGGTCCGCAACAACGGATCCTATACGGAGACCATTCAGGGAACCCTGATGATCTACGATCCCACGATGACTCTGGTGTACCAGGACTCCGCCCAAGTGAGCGGCATGCTGCCCGGCGAGGTCGAGACCCTGGCATTCCCGGCCTGGGCCCCCGCCGTCACGGGCGCTCACCAGGCAGACGTCACGATAGAGGTCGTGGACGACCTCAACCCCGAGGACAACGAGGGCTCGACGACCTTCGAGGCTACATACGAGATCATCTACGAGGACGGCATCTGGGAGACCTACTACTGGGTGGGATCACTGGACGACGACATGTTCGCTGTCCGTTTCTCGCCGGTCCTTCCCGCGCCCTTCCGGGTCACGGGCGCCCGTTGCTTCGTGAACTCCACCGAGCCGTTCGAGTGGTTCTTGCTGTGCGAGGACGATGGGACCGGCCGGCCGGACTACCAGAACCCCATC
>JAFGKQ010000232.1 GCA_016928495.1 Candidatus Fermentibacterales bacterium | reverse complement strand
GCTCCAGGGAAGAGCTCGCCTCGCTGTTGAGGGAGTGCTGCCAGCAGGGGAAGGCGTGAGCCCGGCTCCCGCCTAGCCCGCTCCCTGCTCGGTCCGGTCCTTCCCGTGGCCCCTGGCGCCAGTCATCCTGATCGCGATCAGCAGACCGGCCAGGAGACCCACGAGGAACGAGGTCAGCACCAGCTGCCACACTGCCGTCTGAAAGGTCCAGAACAGGAACCTGAAGCCCGTCTCCTGGGAGTTCAGGATCCCCGTTGCCAGGACCAGGGCCGTGACGACGCACAGAACGACCAGAGCCGTTCGCCTCAGCTTCGGGCGCTTCTCCATCAGCCTCCCGCCCGGAGGATCAGCCCTCCGTTCCCTGGCCCTGCTCGGCGCAGCTCAGGCCCGCCAGTTGCTCGTAGATCCTCCAGCGCCTGGTGACCTCTTCCTGGCCCAGGCGCAGCAGATCTCTGGCATGATCCGGCATGCTGAGGGTCAGGGTCTTGAACCTGATCTCCCCGTAGGCGTACTCCTCGAAGGGGATCGAGGGGGCCTTGCTGTCGAGCTGGAGAGGGTTAAGGCCCTTGTCGGTCCTTCTCGGATCGAAGCGGACCAGCGGCCAGTATCCCGAGTTGACCGCATTCACCTGCTCTCCGAGGCCCTTCGTCATGTTGATCCCGTGGTTGATGCAGTGGCAGTAGGCGATGATGATGCTGGGACCATCGTAGGACTCGGCCTCGACGAAGGCCTTGACCGTCTGGTTCATGTCCGCCCCCAGGGCCACCCTCGCCACGTAGATGTTGCCGTAGGTCATGCAGAGCATGGCGAGGTCCTTCTTGGGAAGCGGCTTGCCCGAGGCCGCGAACTTGGCGACAGCGCCGAGGGGGGTAGCCTTGGAGCACTGGCCGCCGGTGTTCGAGTAGACCTCCGTGTCGAGCACGAGCAGGTTGATGTTCCTGCCCTGGGCCAGGACGTGGTCCAGGCCGCCGTAGCCGATGTCGTAGGCCCAGCCGTCTCCTCCGATGACCCATACGCTTCGCCTCACGAGGTAGTCGGACACGCTCTCGAGCAGCCGCGCCTCTGGCCTGTCGATCTTGCGGAGGGCGGTCCGGAGCTCCTCCACACGCTTGCGCTGAGCGTTGATCTCGGTCTCCGTCGACTGGGACGCCTCCAGGATCGGCCTGGCGAGCTGCTCTCCGACCTCGCCGGAGAGAGACGCGAGAAGCTCTCTGGCATGCTCGGAGTGCTTGTCCGCGGTGAGCCTGAAGCCGAAGCCGAACTCGGCAGCGTCCTCGAACAGGCTGTTGTTCCAGGCCGGTCCTCTGCCCGCTTCGTTGAAGGTGTAGGGAGTCGTCGGCAGGTTGCCTCCATAGATCGAGCTGCACCCGGTGGCGTTGGCTATGACGGCCCTGTCGCCGAAGAGCTGGCTCATCAGCTTGACGTAGGGCGTCTCGCCGCAGCCGGCGCAGGCGCCGGAGAACTCGAAAAGCGGCCTGAGGAGCTGGCTCTCCCTCACCGTGGACACGTTGAGGGCATCCCTGTCGAAGTCGGGGATGGTGAGGAAGTACGCGAAGTTCTCCCTCTCCTGCTCCCTCAGCGGAGGCTGGTAGCTCAGGTTGATCGCCTTGAGACCGGGGTCCACCTTGCTCGTAGCAGGACAGGAGAAGACGCAGGTGCCGCATCCCGTGCAGTCCTCCGGGGCGACCTGGATGGTCAGCTTCATGCCCTGGAACTTCGGGCCCCGGGCGTCCGCCAGCTTGAAGGTCTCCGGTGCCGATGCCAGGAGAGAGGGATCGTAGATCTTCATCCTTATCGCGGCATGGGGACACACCAGGCTGCAACGCCCGCACTGTATGCAGATGTCGGGCTCCCAGACCGGTATCTCCTGGGCGACGTTCCTCTTCTCCCACTGGGTCGTCCCGCTGGGCCAGGTGCCGTCGGCCGGCATGTCGGAGACCGGGACCTCGTCGCCATTGCCTGCGATGATCCTGGCGGTGACTCTCTGCACGAACTCGGGCGCCTCGGGCGAGACAATGGGGGGCCTGTCGAAGCTCGAGGTGACGGCTGAGGGCACGTCTGCCTGGTGCAGGTTGGCTAGTGTCTGGTCCACCGCTTCGAAGTTCTTCTTCACTATCTCTTCGCCCTTGGCCCCGTAGGTCTTGCGGATGGCGTCCTTGATCCTCTGGATCGCCTCGTCCTTGGGAAGCACCCCCGAGATGGCGAAGAAGCAGGTCTGCATGATGGTGTTGATGCGCACGCCCATGCCGGTATCCTTCGCGACCGTGTAGGCGTCTATGACCCAGAGCCGGATCTTCTTCTCCATGATGTCCTTCTGGACAGGCCGGGGAAGGTGGTCCCAGACTTCCCCGGGACCGTGCGGGGTGTTGAGCAGGAAGGTGGCTCCGGGCGTGGCGTACCTCAGCATGTCGTACTTCTCGAGGAAGATGTCCTGGTGACATGCGATGAAGTTGGCGGAAGCGATGAGGCAGGTCTGGCGGATGGGCCTCGGCCCGAACCTGAGGTGCGAGACGGTGCGGGCCCCAGCCTTCTTGGAATCGTAGACGAAGTAGCCCTGGGCGTAGTTGTCCGTCTCCTCGC
>JAFGKQ010000015.1 GCA_016928495.1 Candidatus Fermentibacterales bacterium | reverse complement strand
GGTTTGCGGAGCCGGCAAGGAGGACTTCAGCCCCAGCGAGGACTGACATCCCCGGCAGACCCTCCGGCGGCATCGGGGATCTTCTCGAGGACCTCTATCTCGCCCTGAACCACCGCCGATTCGTGCATCCGGATCCCCTGGAGTTCCTCTACCTATACCCGGAGCCGGGCGACAGGGAGATCGTTGCGCTGCTCGCCTCCTGTCTGGCCTACGGCAGGGTAGCCCAGATACTCTCTAGCGTGCGTGCCGTTCTCGATGTCCTCGGCCCGTCTCCGAGGGACTACCTTGCGGCGGTGGAGCCCGCATCTCTAAGACGCGAGCTGTCGGCCTTCAGGCACAGGTTCACCACGGGACAGGAGCTCGCCTCGGTGCTCCTGGGCGCTGCCGGGGTGATCGCCCGCTTCGGCTCGCTCGGCGAGTGCCTGAAGCTGAGCCTGACCTCCTGCAACGCAGAGTCGAGGACGCTCCTTCCGGCGTTGGAGAGCATGGTCGGGTCGATCCTGGGCCATGCCGGGCTCTCCTGCAGCTACCTGTTGCCGCGCCCCAGCATGGGCAGCGCCTGCAAGAGGCTGAACCTGATGCTCAGATGGATGATCAGGAGGGACGAGGTGGATCCGGGCGGGTGGGAGTTCGCCTCTCCCGGGATGCTGGTGGTTCCTCTGGACACGCACATGTTCAGGGCGGGAAGGCTCCTCGGCTTCACCTGCCGAAGCTCTGCCGACATGAGGTGCGCACTCGATATAACCGAGGGCTTCAGGAGTCTATCGCCCGAGGACCCAGTGCGATACGACTTCGCCCTCACCAGGCTTGGAATACGGCCCGACGGTCCCCGTCTGGAGGACCTGGAGCGCGCGATCAGGGAGGCTGGCCTGCGGACGCAGGCATCGTCTTGACCCTACGTGTGACTGTGTTTACATTGGCCCGCTCAGGGTGCCGAGGTAGCTCAGTTGGTAGAGCAACGGACTGAAAATCCGTGTGTCGACGGTTCGATTCCGCCCCTCGGCACCACCACTCAGCTCTGCAGGTCCTGCCCCGGGGGCTCGCCTGTGGCCTGACCTCCTGGCCGGCGCTCCAGGGCCTGCTCCATCTCCCTCATCCTCCCGGACATGGCGTTCATCTGGAACTCGATCGAGTTGAGCATCCAGAACTGGAAGTGGTCTATTTTCTGCTGCCTGTGGATCATCCAGACGATCTTCAGCGAAACCAGCAGCACCGCGACCTCCAGGGTCAGCACGGGAGGTATGGCAGGTATCTGCAGTCCGGCGATGTGCCTGACGATATCGAAGAGGAAGACAGCCAGAACAACGCTCAGGAACACCGCGTTGATCGCCCTGTCCCTTCCCGCGGAGCTCTGCCCGCCGATCTGTCCGATGATCCTCCTGACCTTTTCCCGTTCGGTCCTGTAGTGATCGAGCTCCTTTCTCAGGATCTCGGTCTCGTCAGGCATGTCTAGCCCCCCTTTCCGTGCGGGACTGAATATGGGCACACTTCAGCCCTGCCTCCATACGAAGGCCCGGTCTGGCTCGCCATGGCTCTCCGGGGACCGGGGCCGGCTCGTGCTGGCCGAACGGTCTCCGGGTTTCTAGAAGAGCTGAAGGCCTTCCGGACGGAACCTCACGCGCCAGCGGAACGCGAGCTGGTCCTCTCCCGAAGCTGGGTCGGATACCCAGAACGGGAAGAGCCCCTCGAGGAAGAGCAGCCGAAGACCCGCTCCGGCGTCGGCAAGCAGACCTTCGGTGCTCAGTGCGGTATGAAGGTCGTCCCCGAGCAGGCCGATCCCCCCGAACAGGAAGGCATCACCGCCAAGCGGAAGCTCAGCCGGCACGAAGAGCCTCTGCTCGAGGGCTGCCCCGATACGGAACCTCTCCCCTGACTCGCCGTATCCCGGCAGAGCCGGACCGGACCTGATGTAGTAGTTCCCCGAGGTGGAGAGGCAGCCCCTGACCGGGAGCATCATGTCCTCCACGGCCTCGGCTATGAGGCCTCCTCCCGGCCTGAGGAGAGCCTGAACGGGCGCCTCGCCGCAAACGCCGCCTGCGTAGAGCCTCGTGTGCAGCAGGTACCTCTGCCCGACCCTGGTGGCCAGGCCGATCTCCGCCTCCGTTCTGGAGTAGGCTGCTCGGCCGCTCCAGCCCGGCGATGCGGTGAAGCGGGCCCCTCCGTTCCACCAGATGGAGTATCCGGGATCGCTAAGCTCGATGCCGAGACCCAGCTCGAACCCGTCGCCTGGCTCCACGTCCTCTTCGCCGTAGGAGGTCCATGGCCTGACCCTGAGGTATCCCAGGGACAGCGATCCACGCAGTCGGGGACTCCGCCTGAGCTCGCCGGTCCGATCGACATCAAGGCCGAAGCGGAGAGCCTGCATCCCGTTGCAGCTCGTGGCCAGTGCGCGGGTGCGGAGGAGATGTCGGCTCGACCTCGATACGGCGACGACCGACTGAAGCGACCAGTAGCCCCGCTCGGATGCATCCTCCAGAGGGGCGGAGGCGAAGCCCGACCAGGAACCGGAGCCTCCCATGGACACGGGCATGGCACAGGAGGTGGCCATAGCGCCGAGTCTGAGGCTGCTTCCGGACCAGAGAGGCAGAGCGATGATGTAGGTGCTCAGGACTCTCGGTCGGGGAATGGGCAGGAGAAGAGGCCTGATCTCGTGCTCGAAGGGCCGCGAGTTGTTCAGCGGCACCCTGTCCGGCACCCTGTAGAAGGGATCGAAGGTCGCCCTTGCCCAGGCTCCCTCGACCACCAGGGTGTCCCGGGGTTGCTCCGGCGACAGCGTTGCTCTCATCAGCAGTGAGTCGCCCCGGGAACCGGTCAGCAGCAGATCCGCCGAGAGCTCGTGAGGCAGCGGATCATCGCAGCGCACGACAACCATCGTGGAATCCCCCGGAAGGGCCCGCAGGTCGCTGACGAGCACGTCTATGCTCGACCTGCCCCGCAGCCAGAAATCGAACTCCTCCTGCCAGGACCTTCCAGAAACCTCCTCGAGGATGGCCTGGAAGTCGTCGCTGTGAGGGTGATGGAAGGTGAACCTCTCGAAGTAGAGCCTCATCGCCAGGTCGAAGAGCTCCGGGCCCGCCTGCTGCTGCAGCAGCCTCAGGAAGAGCGCCGGCTTCGAGTAGTAGGTGGCGCCGGTCGAATAGCTGCCGTCCCCCGCATCGGTCGCAGTGCTCAGGACTGGCCTGGACTCGCCTTCGACCGCACTCCCCGAGTAGACCATGACCGTCTGCTCGGTATCGCTGAGCTCCGCCAGCCAGGAGGGCGTCGAGGTCAGGTTGCCTTCGGGGCCGTACTTCCTCTCGAAGTACCTCAGCTCGCTGAAGGTGTTCATGCCCTCGTCCAGCCAGGCCTCATCCACCTCGTCGTTGGCCAGCATGCCGTAGAACCACTGATGGCCTATCTCGTGCATCAGGACCATCTCGAGGACTCTGAGGAACGGCACGCCTCTCCCGACCTGCACGAGCTGCGGGTACTCCATGCCCGCGAAACCTATCATGCTGCAGTCGGCCACCCAGAGATCCCCGTATGGATAGGGAGCGTACCACTGCCCGTAGTAGAGCAGCGTGGAGTCGACTATCGCGGGGACCTCGCTCCAGTAGTCGGGCGAGTCGTCCAGCAGCACCAGGTGGACGCTTATGGAGCAGCCTCCCATGCTGTCGGGATAGACGAACAGGTGGTCCCTGACCGTAGCATCCGGTCCGGCCATCCAGGCGAAGTCATGAACGGGGCCGGCGGCCCAGGTCTCGATTCTGGTGGCGGAGTCGGGGGACAGCAGGACGGAGTCGCAGCGCCCTGTGGCGGCGACCACGTAGTCCACGGGAAGCTCGATCCTCACGGTGTACTGACCGAAGTCACCATAGAACTCGCCCTCGGCGCGGTATCTGGATAGGTGCCAGCCCCTCTCATCGAGGACACAGACCTTGGGGTACCACTGGGTCATGGCATAGCTCTCGCCGACCCTTCCCATCCTGCTCCAGACCTCCGGGACGTGAACCGTGAACTCCCCTGCCAGCTCCACGCTGTCGCCCTCCAGGAGCGGCTGGGGCAGAAGGGTGAATGCCAGTGTCTCGTCGACTGTCATCTCCACCGGCTGGCCGTCGGCGGTCCAGTCCCTGAGCAGGATGAAGCCCTTCTCGTCCGGCGGTGAGGCCCGGAAGGAGTAGGAGGCCCTGGCATCCATGTCACGTCCGAAAGCCGTGGTCTCGTCCCTGTAGGCATTCGGGTAGAGGTGCAGCCAGAGCGTGTCCACGAGGGTCGAGACGCCGTTGGTGAAGAGAATGGTCACTCTTCCCGAGACAAGGGAGCTGTCCGGCTCCAGCCGGACGTCCAACTCGTAGTCCGCGGTGCACTCAGGGCCGGGGTGACCGGGAGCACCGGCGGATGCGGGAGCCGACAGGAAGATGGCGAGCAGCAATGCCCACATGATCCTCACTCCCGGATCAGGGCTCTATCTCGAGGTAGACCTCGTCGGACAATCCCGGCGGCCTTTCGACGACGCTGCCGACGATCTCCGCCGACTGGTCTCCGGCGTGCCTCACAGCTCGAAGAGCATCCTGCGCGATGCCGGGATCGACCGCGGCGAGAAGCCCTCCGGAAGTCTGCGACTCCGAGAAGGCGGTAACGTAGCGCTCGTCCACGTGCTTCCCGATCTCGAGGTGCGGATCGACCAGGTCCCTGCACTTGCAGACCCCTTTAGAGGAGAACTCCCGGAGCATCTCTAGCGCATCGGGCAGCAGCGGCACCTTCGATGCCTCGAACCTGAAGACCAGGCCGGAGCCTCGGGCCATCGGAAGCGCGTGTCCGAGAAGGCCGAAGCCCGTAACATCGGTCACGCAGTGAGGATGAGAGCCGCGCAGCGCATCGGCTGCATACATGTTCAAGCGCTCCATAGATCCAGCGAAGGCTTCGTACTGCGCGGGTGTGAGAGTATCCTTCTGGAGGGCGTTGCAGTATACCCCGGTACCGATCGGCTTGGTCAGGATGAGCAGGTCTCCCGGCCTTGCCCCCTCGTTCCTGAAGAGACCGTCGGCAGAGGCCAGCCCGGTAACGCTGAGACCGTAGACCAGCTCCTCCTGTTCGAGGGTGTGTCCGCCGAGCAGCGCCACTCCGGCCTCGCGGAGCTTCTCGCAGGCACCGGCAAGCATGGCCTCGATGGCTTCGGGGGGTATCCTCCCGGCGGGGTAGGCCAGGATGTTCATCGCAGTGATCGGCCTGGCGCCCATGGCCCAGACGTCGGAAAGGCAGTTGGCGGCCACGACGCGTCCGCATCCCGCGGGATCGTTCAGCGGCGGGTAGAAGAAGTCCACGGTCTGAACGAGCGAGAGCCCGTCCGAGACCCGGTAGACTCCGGCGTCGTCCATTTCCCTGATGCCGACGACGACATCCGGTGTCTCCGTCGAGGGGAGTCTGTCCATCATCCCCGCCAGCCTGGTGGGGTTGAGCTTGCCTGCTCAACCGGCACAGGGGGCATACTCGAGCATGCGGATCTGACGCCCGGTGGGCACCGAGTCCTGGGGCCGGCCGAGGTGTGTCCTCGAGCTGTCGGGGTCCGCTCTGTACTCGCAGTAGGTCATCTCGCCCCTCTTCCTGTGGAAAGCTATGCACTCCTTGCACTTCGTGCGCCTGGTGCAGTCGCTGGGGCAGGGGCAATCACGGCCCACATAGAGCCGGGGTCTGCTCAAGAGCGCTCCTGTTCTCCGGTGGCAGTGTCTTGCCAGGGTCAGCAGGCATTATAGCCGGGTGCTACACCGGGGCGTCAGTCCCCCGCAGCCCGGCCGCGGGCTCTGCTTTCGCGATCAGGAATCAGGGGATGAGCGAGAGCAGAGGATGGGCGGTCTGAGCGCTTGCAGCTTCAGGAAGGCTGAAGACCTCTCCGACTATCGCCGCGCTGACGTCACCTGCCTCCACCACAGCCGCGAGGGCCTCTTCCGCCTGATCCGGCCTGACGGCGAAGAGCAGGCCTCCCGATGTCTGTGCATCGAAGGCCAGGTCGGCAACGGCCTGGTCGACCAGATCGTCGACGTAGCAGAACGGCTCGGTCTGCTGCCTGTTGAGAACGGAGCCGCCGGGCATGAACTCGGCGGCCAGATCGGCCGCGCCGGGGAGCAGGGGGAGTGCGGCCGCCCAGAAGACCATGCTGACTCCCGCATTCCGCGCCATCGGCAAGCTGTGCCCCATCAGCCCGTAGCCGGTGATGTCGGTCATGGCGCTGACATCGAACGCGGTCGCCGCCCGGGAGGCATAGAGGTTGAGACGCTCCAGGCTCTTCACGAGGGTCTGGTAGTCGTCCGGGGAGACCCGGTCCGCCCTCAGGGCGGTCGAGAGCACCCCCGATCCCAGCGGCTTGGTGAGGATGAGCTTGTCCCCCGGTCTGGCCGACGCATTGGTCAGCGCCCTGGCCGGGTCCATCACCCCCGTCACGCTCATTCCGAAGAGGATCTCCTTCTGCTCGGCGGTGTGGCCTCCGAGAAGGCATACTCCGGCCTCGCGGAGCTTCTCTATTCCGCCCCTGAGGATGTCCGCCACGACCTCTTCCGGGATCTGGGAGCTGGGATAGCAGAGCAGGTTCATGGCTGTGAGGGGCTTGGCTCCCATCGCCCAGATATCCGAGAGGCAGTTGGCGGCGGCGATCCTGCCGTAGGCCAGCGCATCGTCCACCACGGGCGGGAAGAAATCCACGGTCTGCACGAGGGCAGACTCGTCGTCCAGCCTGTAGACGCCGGCATCGTCCATCGTCTCGATGCTCACTATCAGGTTCTCCGACCCCGGTAGATCTATCTCTCTGAGAAGCCCCGCCAGCCTGGCAGAGCTGACCTTGCTGGCTCAACCGGCGCAGGTCGAATAGTCGAAGAGGCGGATCATCCTGCCCGAGGGGACGAACGCATCCTCTTCGGAAACCGGAGCGGGCTCCCGCTGCACGAGAGCCTCGAGGACATCTGACGAGGGACCGGGCCTCGAGACCCGGGGCTCGGGCCGGAGCGAAGGCCGCGACTCGAGCGATGGCCGGGGCTCGGGGCGTCGGGTTTCCTGCTCCGGCTCCGCCTGCTCTTCGTCCTCCTCTTCTCCCTCCGGCAGCAGGAGATCGAGGTCCTCGTCCTCCTCGATGGGAGGTGGGGGCTCCGGCTGTTCCTCGAGGACCGGCTGCGCGTCCAGTGCCCCGGCAGGGGGCCCGGGCTCCGGCAGCTCCCCGGATGGCTCCACAGGGAAGGTCG
>JAFGKQ010000231.1 GCA_016928495.1 Candidatus Fermentibacterales bacterium | reverse complement strand
CTCCCTGGCTCCCGCCCAGGAACAGCACCACGGGGCCCTCGGGGTCGAGACCAAGCTCCCGGAGTGCATCGGAGCGAGGCATTCGCTCCATGGCGCTTCTTACCGGGTTGCCGGTGTGGACAGCCTTATCCCCGAACCGGTCGCATGCCGATCCGAATCCGACATAGACTTCTTTGCAGAACCTGGATGCCAGCCTGTTGGCCCTCCCCGGGCGGCTGTTGGACTCGTGAAGGGCGCAGGGGATCCGCAGGGTGCGGGCCGCCAGGAGCATGAAGAAGGACGGATACCCTCCGGTCCCGAAGGCAACGGACGCGCCGGAGGCGACCAGCTTCGCCCTCGCCCGGAGGAGGGCCCTCGCGCTCCTGGCCGGAAGCAGCAGCCTGGCGATCATCCCCCCCGTGTCGATCCGCGGCGAATCGAGCACCTCCCAGCGCACGCCGGCCTCTCCGTACATCGCCGCGTCTACGGGCCTCGTGGTGGCGTAGTAGACCACATCGGACCGATCGGGTCCAAGCATCTCCTCCAGGGCAGCCCCAACGGCCAGCGCCGGAGAGATGTGACCCCCCGTTCCCCCGCCGGAGATTGCCACCCTCGCTCTTCCTCCCGATGCCGCTACCATCGTCCCGAGCTCCTTGCCACGTTCGCGGCGATCCCCAGCCCGAGGAGCGTGACGATGAGATTGGTGCCGCCCCAGCTCACGAGGGGCAGAGGTACTCCAGTCGCCGGCAGCAGCTTCGTGCAGACCCCCGCGTGCAGGAGCGCTCCGAGGGTGTAGGACGCGGCGACTCCGCCGCAGACCAGGGACCCGAAGCAGTCGTCGGCATCGGAAGCGATCCCCCAGATCGAGAGACTGAGAACCAGCATGACAGCGATCAGGAGCGATGTCCCGAGGAACCCGGCCTCCTCGCCTATCACGGCGAGTATGAAATCGGAGAATGCCTCGGGCAGGAAGCCCCTCTGCTGTCTGCCCCTTCCCAGGCCCCTGCCTCTCAAGCCTCCGCTTCCCAGCGCGATGCAGGCCTGATTGGGCTGGAAGTTCTCCGCAGAGAGCCCGTTCTCGCTGTTTTGCCAGCCGAACACCCTCTCCAGCCGGTAGTCGGCCCCGGCGACCGCAACGGCCGCAAGGCTGGCCAGCAGCAGCACGATCGCCATCACGTGGGAGAGCCTGGCCTCGGACAGGAAGAGCATCACCAGCATGGTCAGGCAGAGCAGCACGGCCCCGGCGAAGTCGGGCTGGAACAACATCAGGGCGGCGGGCAGCAGTGCCAGGAGGAGTATGGTGGCCACTCCGCCCCGGCTTCTGGGCGACACCAGCCGCTGTGAGACCAGAGTGGCGGTCAGAAGCACGAAGCCCAGGCGGAGCAGCTCGCTGGGCATGATCATGAACGGGCCGAGCCTGAGCCATCTGGTCGCGCCGTTGAGGGTCACCGAGAGCGGAGACCCGGGCACCACGGTCAGGAGCATGAGAGCGAGAGACGCGAGGTAGATCGGAAGAGACATCCTCTTCCAGAACCTGTAGGGGAGCCTGAACGCCACCACTGCCAGCCCCAGGGCGAACGCCACCCTGACGAGGTGCATGAGCACGTAGCGGTAGCTGTTCCCGAAACGGGTGATGGAGACGAAGGAGCTGGCGGAGTAGACGGCCATCACGCCTACGAACAGCAGGAACCCGGTCGAGGCGAGCAGCGCCCGGAGCTTCCTGGCCTGCGCACGGCTGGAGCTCACCTGAGCGCTTCCACCAGAGCGCGGAAGTGCTCGCCACGCTCCTCGAAGTCCCGGTACATGTCGAAGCTGGCGCAGGCGGGCGAGAGCATCACTACGTCGCCGCTGCCGGATGCTCTCCTCGCCAGCAGTACCGCCTCTTCCATAGAGGATGCCCTCTCGATGGGCGCGGACCCTCTCCAGGCCTCCTCGAGCTCGCCCGCGGCAGCTCCGAGCAGTATCAGCCTCTTCACGCGAGAGGAGATAAGCCCGGCCAGCTCGGAGTAGTCGCTGCCCTTTGAGAGCCCGCCTGCGATGAGTATCACGGGGCTCTTCTGGCTCTCCAGGGCAACTCGAAGGGACTCCTGGTTGGTTGCCTTCGAGTCGTTGATCCAGGTGACCCCGTCGAGGACCCTCACCCGCTCGATCCTGTGAGGAACCCCCGCGAAGCTGGAAAGGCCCGCTGCTATGGCCTCCGGGCCCAGCCCGGCGGAGTGGGCCAGCCCGGTCACGGCCAGGGCGTTCGAGAGGTTGTGGAGCCCGGGGAGAGAGACGTCTCTGCAGCCCAGGACCCTGGTCCTGCTCCCGTCATCCTCGACTATGGCGATGTCCCCCGCCGGCCCTCCGCCACCGCAGTCGACTCCCGCCCTGACGGTGCCATCAACGCTGAAATGGCGCTCCGATCCCTTCGTGAGGCCGAACAGGGGCTTCGAGCCCGGATCGTCGCCGTTGAGGAAGATCACGTCCTCGGAGTGCTGGTTCTCGAACAGCCGGGCCTTGGCCCTGGTGTAGTGGTCCATCGAGCCGTGCCTGGCCAGATGGTCGGGGCTGACGTTCAGCACTGCACCGGCCCTGGGCCTGAAGCGCTCGATCGTCTGAAGCTGGTAGCTGCTGACCTCGACCACTATCAGCTCCGCATCGGGCTGATCGAGGATGGCGTCACAGAGCGCTACCCCGACGTTCCCGGCAAGAACGGCGTTGACCCCGGCCCGTTTCAGCAGGTGAGCCAGCCACGTCACCGTAGTGGTCTTCCCGTTGGACCCGGTCACCGCGACGAACGTCGCGTCGCTGGAGAGGAAGCCGAGCTCGAGCTCGCCTATGACGGGAATACCGAGCTCGCGCGCGGCAGTCACGAAGGCGGACCGCGGGTCCACGCCGGGGCTTATCACCAGCCCGTCGAGCCCGTCAAGCACCGCGGGATCGTGAGGACCCCTCAGCACGACATCGCAGGCCTCGCAGCCCGGAACGCTCTCCTTGCTGTCCATTCCGACGACACTGAAGCCCTTGCCTGCCAGGAGCCGCACGGCGGCCCTGCCGCTGCGCTCCAGCCCGACCACTCCCACGCGCTTGTCCTGACCTTCGGTCCAGTAGCCCATT
>JAFGKQ010000230.1 GCA_016928495.1 Candidatus Fermentibacterales bacterium | reverse complement strand
GGGAGCCGCAACGATCTCGCTGGTGGACCCGCTCACCGGCAGTCTCGAGCGCATGGCTCCCTCAGGCGTCTCCGAGGGATGGGCGCTGTTCGATCTGGAGAGCTCCCGGTCCTGGCTTCTGAGCCGGGCGCCGTTCCCGGTGATCGTAAGCTCCGGTCCGCAGGGAAGCGGAATGGACCTCGAGATGGGGTCCCGGCGACCCTGGCTGGAAGAGGTCTCGAGGAGGCTCGGGCTCAGGCGGGAGGCCTCGAGGGCCTACTGAGGCCGCCAGCGGCAGGTATGCATGCCCGGATACCCGATGTGCACGAGTTTGCGGAAGCCAACGCCCGACCACTGCCGAGGGTAGCGACCGGTTCCTTTTATTGCCTCCTGGCGTCTCTTGCTTGTCATCGGAGTCTGGCAAGCGGATTGCTTCACCGGGTGCTGAGGGGTAGAGAAGGACGCGAGATGGAGCACATGATCGTGCCGGCGGACTGGAAGAGCAGGGCCCAGCTCGCCAGGGTGATCTCGTCAGGCCAGGAGAACGGCTGGAGCGTCGTCTCCCTGGGTGAGATGTCGGGCCGCAACGTCCTTGTCATGGCCAGGGACGGAACGAGCTACGAGCACCAGGTGATCCAGCTGTTCTGGAAGCTCCGCGACAGCATGGCCTCCATCATCGCCGAGCACCAGTCCGAAGGCTGGCAGGTCGCTGCCCTGGGTGACGCGATGGGCGGGACCGTGATGATCCTGAAGAGGCCCGTGGTCAGGCTCGCGATATCCCGGGCGCCGGAGTTGCCCGAGACCGCAGGGGGAGGTCCGGCCGTCAGGGACCTGCCCGGAGCGGGGCCGGTCTCGTACCTCCGGAATGGCTCCGGCAGGACGGGCGAGTCCCCCCGCAGGCCCAGATGGTACAGCCCGGACGGGACCGGCGCTACCTCCTGCCGACCACCCCGATCGGGAGCAGGGCCTTTCCCCTCGCCTCGCTGAGCACCTCGGCAGCGGCCAGGTACACGGCTGACATGCCGCAGAAGATGCCCTCCCAGCCGGCTATCCTCACGAAGACCGTCGAGTCGGCCCAGTGGCCTATTGCGAGCAGCCAGAACAGCACCGTGAGCGACAGGAAGACCGTCTGCAGGGCCCTGTTCTTCCTCCAGGTGCCCAGCCACATGTAGCCCGTGAAGAGCCCCCACATAAAGAGGTACCAGCCCATGAAGACGGGATCGGCTCCACCCTTCAGGACGATGAACACCAGGCTGAGCCAGAAGAGGCCGTAGCTGGTGAACGCGGTCAGGCCGAAGGTGTTGCCGTTCCTGAACTCCATGATCCCCGCGATGATCTGGGCCAGGCCGCCATAGAAGATGCCCATGGAGAGGATCATCGTGTCCATGGCAAAGAGCCCCGCGTTGTGGATGTTGAGCAGAACCGTGGTCATGCCGAAACCCATGAGGCCCAGCGGCGCAGGGTTCGCTCTGCTTTCCCCCATGTCCTCCCCCTGTCGGATTATCAGGCCCTGAAGCGAGCTACATCCCGTACTTCTCTATGATGCCGTTCTTGTCCAGGCCGAGGATGCCGTACTTGTTCCCCACCTTCCTGAAGGCCTCGACGCACTTGTCTATGTGCTCCTTCTCGTGCGCGGCGGAGAGCTGGACCCTTATCCTGGCGGCGCCTGCCGGGACGACCGGGAAGAAGAAACCGATCACGTAGATGCCCTCGGCGTACATGTCACGCGCCATGTCGTTAGCGAGCTTGGCGTTGTACAGCATGACGGGCACGATCGGCGTCTCGCCCGGCCTCACGTTGAGCCCGGCGGCCGTGATCCTTTCCCTGAAGTACTTCGTGTTCCACTCGAGCTTGTCGCGCCTCTCGGTCGTCTTCGAGATCAGGTCTATCACACGTATGGATGCGGCCACTATGACCGGAGAGAGGGAGTTGCTGAACAGGTAGGGCCTGGCCTTCTGCCTGCAGAGCTCGACGAGCTCCCTGCGGCCCGAGACGCAGCCGCCGGAGGCGCCTCCGAGCGCCTTGCCCAGTGTCGTGGTGATGATGTCGATCCTGCCCATCACCCCGAAGTGCTCGTGGGTGCCTCTTCCGGTCTTCCCTATAAAGCCCGAGGCGTGAGAGTCGTCTACAAGGATCATGGAATCGTACTTCTCGCAGAGAGCCACCATCTCGTCCAGTGGGGCCAGATCTCCGTCCATCGAGAAGACGCCGTCGGTCACGACCATCCTGGCCCTCTTGTCGCTGTGCTGCTGGAGCTTCTTCTCGAGGTGCTTCGTGTCCATGTGCTTGAAGGTGTCGTACTCGGCGGAGCAGAGCCTTATCCCGTCGACGAGAGAGGCGTGGATGAGCCTGTCGGCTATCATCACGTCCTCCTTGCCCAGTACGGCCTCGAACACGCCGGCGTTCGCGTCCATGCAGGAAGGGAAGAGAAGCGTGTCCTCCGTCCCCAGGAAGTCGGTGAGCTTCGTCTGGAGCTCGCGGTGGATGTCCTGCGTTCCGCAGATGAACCTGACGGAGCTCATCCCGTAGCCGCGGGACTCGAGACCCTCACGGGCAGCCTTGATCACCTCGGGATGACTGGATAGGCCGAGGTAGTTGTTGGCGCAGAAGTTCAGGACCTCGGTCGTCTCGGCCCCCTCGGGGTACTCCACGCGGATGGTCGCATCCTGGGGAGAGCAGATGAAGCGCTTCTCCTTGTAGAGGCCCCTGCTCTTGATCTCCTCGATCTCCTGACCGAAGATCTTCCTTACGGTATCCGAGTAGGCCATCCAGCCTCACTTCCTTTCGTTGAGCGCAGCTTGCCCGCCCCGTGGATGCGGGCGGGCGTCCACTCTCCGCTTCGTCTAGCCCTGGCCCAGATGCCTGCGAACCAGGCTCGCTATCGAGTTGACGTTGTCGAAAGCCTCGGGGGTCGCCTCGTTGTCCGGAAGGCTGATGCTGTACCTCTTCTCGAGAAAGACCTTCAGGGAGACCATCGAGAAGCTGTCCACGAGCCCGGATGAAATCAGGGGAGTCTCATAACCGACCTCGATGTCGTCGTCCTCGTCGACGTATTCGTCGACTACGTACTCGAGCACGGCATCCTTGATGTCGTCCATCTGATCTTCTTCCCTTCTCAGTCCCGGTGAACCCGGTTGGTTTCCGGCGCTAGTCGTCCTCGAGTGTCGAGAGGTCGCCCACGTCCTCTCCCCACTCCAGTGCGTGAAGGTAGCGCCTGAGTATCTTCCCCGACCTGGTCTTGGGCAGCTTCTCCGTGAACTCGATCTCCTGCGGCATGGCAAGAGGCGAGAGCCTCTTCCTTATGAAGTTCATGATGTCGAGCTCGAGGTCGCCGGAAGGCTCGAACCCGGGGTTCAGAGTAACGAAGGCCTTGACCACCTCCATGTTGACCTCGTCCGGCTTGCCGACGGCGGCCGCCTCTGCAACCGCCTCGTGCTCGATCAGGGCAGACTCGATCTCGAAGGGCCCCACGAGGTGCCCGCCGGTGTTGATGACGTCGTCATCGCGGCCCACGAACCAGAAGTAGCCGTCTGCGTCGATGCTGGCCCTGTCGCCCGACGAGTACCAGACGCCTGGATCGAGCCTGAGCTCCCGGGGGCTCTTGCTCCCGACGTCGCCGTAGAACTTGCTCCTGTAGACATCCGGCTTGTTCCAGTACTCCCTGAACATCGCGGGCCAGCCGGGGCGGAAGGCGATCAGGCCGACCCTGCCGGGCTGCTCGATCGGCGCATGGGTCTTCAGGTCGAGCACGGTAGCCTCGATGCCGGGGAAGGGCTTGCCCATCGAGCCCGGCCTTATCTCCATCCCGGGGTAGTTGGCGATCATGATGGAGCCGGTCTCCGTCTGCCAGAAGTTGTCACGGAAGGGCAACCCGAGGACCTTCTGGCTCCAGATGACGGCCTCGGCGTTGAGGGGCTCACCCACCGACGCCAGATGCCTGAGGCTGGACAGGTCGTGCTTCCGGACGACCTCGTCGCCCTCTCTCATCAGGGAACGGATGGCCGTCGGGGCCGAGTACCAGACCGTGACCCTGTTCTCCTGGATGAACCTGTACCACCTCTCAGCGGTGAACCCGCTGTCCAGAACGCATTGAGTGATGCCAAGCGACCATGGTCCGATGATGCCGTAGCTGGTTCCCGTGACCCAGCCGGGGTCGGCAGTGCACCAGTAGATGTCGTCCGGCTTCAGGTCGAGCACCCATAGAGTCGTCAGCGCCTGGCCCCATATGGAGCCGTGGACGTGCAGGGCGCCCTTGGGCATGCCCGTGGTCCCCGAGGTATAGTGCAGAACCGACGGCACCTCGGGCCCGGAGGCCCTCACCTCGAAGCTCTCGACTCGGGGGGCCTTCTCCATCTCGTAGAGGATCTCGCCCTCTCTCAGCTTCTCGCTTTCTCCCTCGACCAGGATCACGAGCTCCAGGGAAGGCAGCTTCTCGAGTATCTTCCGGACCTTCTTCACGTGCTTCTGCGTTGTGAGGATGGCGCGGGTCTCAGCGCTGGCCAACCGGACCTCCAGGGACTCGTCGCCGAAGGCGGAGAAGAGAGGCTGAGCGATGCAACCCGCCTTCAGGACACCAAGGAACGAGATGTAGAGACTGGGAATCCTGTCCATGAAGATGCAGACCCTGTCCCCCACCTCGAGGCCCAGACCTGCGAGGAAGCTCGCGAAGCCGTTCGAGTAGACCCTGACATCGTCGTAGGTGTAGACCGACCTGCGCTCGCCGAAGCCTTCCCAGATCAGCGCGGTCTTGTCCGCCAGGCCCATTCGCTCGCAGACCCGATCGGAGCAGATCCAGCCGATGTTGAGGATGTCCCTGCTCTCGTCCCAGTCCAGAGCCTTGCGCGCGATGGTCCAGTCAAAGCCTCTGAGCCTTTCCTCGTAGGATCCTATGTTGCTCAATCCTGCTCCTTCCCCGGCGAACGGCCCTCGGTCAGCACCACAGCCACCGCCATGCCGGCCGTGTGCGAGAGCGATACATGACATGCGGCAACGCCAGCTTCGATCGCGATCCGGCGAGCCTCCCCGTGTAGCGAGATGCCAACCTCTCCGTTGGCGCGGCGCGTCACTTCCACGTCGAGCATGGAAGCTCCCGGAGAGGCTCCCAGAGCCTTCCACAGGGCCCGCTTCGCGGCCAGCCTTGCGGCAATGTGCTCCCATGGGCGCAGAAGGGACCGAGCGTAGTCCAGCTCCGACGCAAGGAAGATCCCGCTCTCGAAAGAGCCGTCCAGCTTCTCACGGAGCTCCGGAACATCTACGATCTCGATCCCGACGCCGAGGATCATACCGCGGAGCCTCCCAAGTCCGTGCCGCCCCCCGCCGTCTGAGATTCCTGTTACGGGACCGGCGCACGAGGCGCCGGTTCCGAATGTTAGCTATATTCCTGCGGGGTGTCCAGACCGATACGTCGACGCCATCTCTGTCTTCTGCCTGACCTCACCGGGGGGTATCCAGTGCGTGCTGCCGCTCCGATCTGTCTGTTCCTGGCGGGACTGGCCATCCTCATAGCAGTGCATCCATACGGCGTCCCGCCCATGGACGATACCTACATACATCTCACCTACGGCCGGAGCATCGTGCAGGGCGAGTTCATGCGCTACTCTCACGGAGCAGCCCCCTCCTCCGGCACGACCTCGCCTCTCTGGACGCTGCTGGCCTCCGTGGCAGCAACCTCGGGAAGCGCCGCACCGCGAGTCATCATGCTCATGGGAGCCGGGGCTGCGGCTCTCGCCCTGCTCGTGGCCTCGAGACGACGGTGGACCGTTCCGCTTCTGCTGACGGGGCCCTTCCTGTTCCACTCCTCCTCGGGGATGGAGACCGGTCTAGCTGTGTTGATAGTTGTGGTTACACATAACTACTTTGACAAGCTATACGACTCGACTTCAGGAACTGCAGGCGCCGGCATCGTGCTGGGGGTTGCGATCCTGGTCAGACCCGAGATGGCAGTGCTGGCGCTGCCTCTCGCACTTGCAGCGCGCGCGGGCAGGAGAGGCGGTGCATCCCTTGCGCCCCTGCTTCTGCCGGCGATCGTGGCGGGCTCTCTGTGGGCAAGCTGGAACCTCTACTCGACAGGCAGACCGCTTCCAGCCCCCTTCTACGCGAAGGCGGCCCTGGCCCTGGCGGGATCGGGAGGCTCCGTCGACATCGTAGGCCTGCTCAAGGGCCTTGCCCTCTCCTCCCCGCTCATGCTCGCCCTGCTGCCCCTGTCGGCCCTGCATCGGGAGCGACGCCTGCGCCCGCATATCCTCGCTACGGGGCTCCTGCTGCTCGCCGCACTCCTCACCCAACCCAACGCCTACTTCCAGATGAGGTACTACGTGCCCTTCCTGGCCTCGGCGGCCATCTCCCTTGCAGTCTGGACGGGCATTGTCCCGGCCTCCGCCGGGGCGTCCGGATCGCGCGGGCTACGCGCGGCGATACCGGCGGTCTGCGCCCTGCTCGCCCTTCCGGGGATAGCCCTGTTCGCCCAGAGGAGG
>JAFGKQ010000229.1 GCA_016928495.1 Candidatus Fermentibacterales bacterium | reverse complement strand
CGCTATCTCGAAGTAGACGCTTCGCGGCCATGTCGACACGAAGCGGCGGAGCTCCTCGATCGCCTCCGGAGTGTGGCCGCTGCAGAGCAGAGCCATGCAGAGGTAGTAGTGAGCGTCGTCCGCCGTAACGTTGGCTCTGTAGCGGGTAATGGTCTCACGGAAGTGGCCGATCGACTCCTCGTACAGACCCGAGTCGAAGAGCACGCTCCCTCTGTACCAGGGCAGATTGCCCATGCGCGGGCTCGCCGGCCAGTGCTGCTCGAACCTGTCGAACGTCTCCCTGCTCTCTCCTGTCCTGCCTGCCCTTCCGAGATCTATGGCCAGATAGAGCATGGCGAGCTCTGCATCCGCGCCCTCGGGCCACCTCGCCAGGTAGGCCTCGAGCATCGAGATCGCCTGGTCGTAGAACCCGAGCCTGTCCCGTGTCCTTGCGGCCAGGTAGACGATGTGTGACGGGGCCCCCGGAACCAGCGCCAGCTCGTAGAGCTCGTTCCACAGACCTCCGGAGTAGAAGGGGTCGGCAACCCTGGCGCACAGGGAGCTGTCCTCCATCAGGCAGGGCCTCAGCAGCTCGTATGCCGAGGAGTGCGCGTGCGCTGCCGGCCAGAGATCGAACGACGACAGCAGCGGCTCCTTCCAATCCGTTCTTCCGGACTCGAGTCGCCAGATACCGAGGTCGTGCAGCATCAGCGAGGCCAGCTCGCTGTCTCCGGCCGCGATCGTCTCCGCGAGGAGGACTCCGGCGCTGTCAATCCCGCCCGACCCGAGAAGCGCGCGGTGAAGCAGCCTCCCCATGTCGGAAGCCGCCGGCTCCGGCAGCTCCCGGCTCACGCAAGAGAGGGCGCTCAGTGCGTCCCCAGGGTGCTCGTCGAGCAGAGTGTCGGCCAGCTCGATGCACAGGTAGTCGCGGCATTCCAGCGTCGTATCGCGGATCATCTCGAGAAGCTCCCAGCGCAGCCGGGCTCCTCCCAGCCGCAGCACCAGGAACGGGGAGACCCGGGCTCCGGACCCGAGCAGTGTGCGCGCGAGCACGGGATCAGGGGAGGGTGTGACATCTGCCGCGTCGAGCAGCAGTCTCAGCCGGTCGGGGGAATCGTCGGGAAGGAGCAGGGCGGCCCTGAGAAGAAGCCTGGCCGCGGCCTCCGATTCACCGTCCTGCGCGGCGAGGCGTGCGAGCGCCTCCAGGGCAGCGCTTCGCTCCGAGCAGTTCGAGGCCCTCCGGTAGACCTCGAGAGCCTCGTGGCGGCTGTGCTCGAGAGCCAACTGCGAGACCGAGAACGCAATCGAGGTTTCCGAGGGTGTCGCCACCCCGGCGAGGGCATTGAGGGGCAGAAGGGCCCCGAGCAGCAGGATCGCTGGCAGGATCGAGGGTGATTCTCCCGGCATGAGGAGTCTGATCGCCTGCTTCTCCCCGGGGGCCTAGCTCTCCCTGTACCTGTTGTATTCCTGTTCGAGCTCCGCATTGCCGGGGTAGAGCTTCACCGCCTTCTCGAGAAGCTCCACCGCCTGAGCGTGGCTTCCGACCTCGGACAGCGCCCGGCTATACGAGAGCAGCGCCCATGCTGCCGGCTTGTCGTCCTCGAGGAAGCGCTTCAGGAACTCGAGGCTCTGGTCCGGCCGGCCCGCGCTGATCAGCAGCCCGCCCAGGCCGGAGAGCGCGGGCGCCAGCTCGGGGTCGAGCTGCAGGGCCTTCCTGTAGGACTGCTCCGAATCGTCCCACTTCTTCTGGGCAGCCTGGATGTGCCCCAGGTTCGCCCAGAGCTCCGGTCGGGAGTCATCGCGCTCCAGAGCCTTCATCATCGCGTCTTCGGCCAGGGCGTACTCGGCGTTGTTGAAGTGCGCGATGGCCTGGTCGTTGAAGGAGGTGACCTCGGCGACCTTCACCTGGTCCCTGTGCACCTCCAGGAGCTTCCTGATCTCCTCTATCGAGGCGTTGCTGGACTCTGTCGTCTTCTCCAGGGTGTCGCTCATGCCCGAGATGCTCTTCGAGGCCTTGCCGACCTCCTGGGTTATCGAATCAACCGAGGTTTTCGTGGCCTCGGCGTTCCTGGCGACGTCGCCGGAGAGCGTTCCGATATCCTTGCGGGTCGCCCCTATCTCTTCGAGCAGCTTGTCGGTTCCCTCGGAGCCGGCTCGCGACACGTCCGCTAGCCTCTCCGTGAGCCTCTCCTCGCTGCCCGAGACTGCCTGCGGGATGCCTGCCAGGAGCCCCGACAGGCCGGCGACGCCCTCTCCTATTGCAGTCATCTTCTCCAGCGTCTTCTCACCGGCACCGGCGTACTCCTTCACCAGGGACTGCTCGAGCCTGTCCAGGGCATCGCGAACCGAGGAGACGGCCTCACGCACCGGGCTTACGGCCTCCACGAAGCCTGCCGACTGCTTCTGCGATGCCTCGGAAACCGAGTCCGACAGCAGCTTGCCGAGCTTGCCTATCTCATCCGCGAAGCCGGATACCGCCGACTTCCAGCCCTCCGCACCGTCCTTCCTCAGCGCCTCCATGGCGGCGTTGCCGGCCGAGACCTCCGTGCGAAGCTGCTCCAGCCTCTCCGCCAGCTCCGCCGTCCTTGCGTCGGCAGCCCTGGGCGCCAACTCCGATTGAGCCACGATGGGAACGAGGGAGTTGCCGATCGCATCGAGCTTCTCCAGAAGGGCGTCCAGCTTGCCCGACATGCCGACGGCAGCCTGCTCGAGGGCGCCCAGACCGCCAGCCTCTCCGGAGGCCTGTTCAGCAAGGCCGGCAACCGCCGCCGGGAGCCCGCTCACGGCCTCCAGCTTCTCCAGCACCGCTTCCAGCTTCTCCACTATGTCCGAGGCTGCCTTCTCGATCACCACGGCCGACCCGGTCTGATCACCGGCCCCCGCGGCAAGGGCGGAGATGCCGGAGGAGACATCGCCCAGAACCTCGAGCTTCCCCAGCATCGCATCCAGCTTCTCCAGCACGGCGCCCGATGCTGACCCATCCGGGGCACCCTCGCCTGCCGGCAGGCCGCCCTCGGCGATCTTCTGAACGCTCGTGCGGAGCTCATCCAGCATGTCCAGCTTCTCGGCTATCCGCTTGGATACCGCCTCCTCTATCCTGCCGAGACCTTCCGACAGATCGCCCTTCTGCAGAGCCTCCGCGATCGAAGCCAGCCTGCCGTCCATCCCGTCTCCGAAGCTCTTCTCCATGCCCTCGAGCTTCTGGGTGACCACGACCACTTGCTTGTTCAGGGCGAAGAGCAGCTTGCCTATCTCCGTCAGAAGCTGCTCCGTGCTCATCTCGGCGCTCTGCTTGTTGCTGTCGGCTTTTCCGGCCATGTGGTGTCTCCCCAATCCGTCCTGTCGGCTACCTGATCGTGCGCAACTGCCTCTCGACGTTCTCGAGTCCCTCGAGCCCGCCAACGAGCTCAGGATGGCTCGAAGCGATCACCCTCGTCACTCCTGCCTGCTCGCTCAGATGACCGCTGCTCCCGCAGGCCCAGTGAATCCTCTGGAGGAAGAAGGGATCGCCGGTGGTCCTGTAGCACTGGAGCCAGCGGCGCAGTGCGGATTCCCTGTGCCCGAGACCCCACAGGGCCCTGGCTGCCAGGTCCTGCTGAGCCGGCTCGAGCTCACCGCCCCCGAGAACCTGCAGGCAGCCCTCGTAGTCGCCCGCATTCAGCCTCAAGCTCGCCGCGTAGGCCGGGTCGAGGCCCGGCTGCTCCCTTTTCCTGAGCTCGCTGAGCCCCTTCCTGAGATCCCCGAGCACCTGGTTGCTCTTGATCGATATGCCTGCCTCGGAGGCCTCTCTGGCCAGCCCGGACTTCAGCAAGAGGTCTACCATGTCCCGCCCGGGGATGGCCTGAGGCTCGCTCTTCCACTGCTCGAAGCACCGCTTTCCCATGTCCGCGAGAAGGCGCTCACGCTCAGGCGCCTCAGAGTCCAGGAGGAACCTCATCACGGCCGCCGTCTGAGTACAGGACAGGCCGACCCTGAGGACCGCCTCGGCGATCGCGGCAACCTCCTCGGCCCCGTGCCTGCCTTCGAGCATCTCTCCGCTGGCGAGTGCCTCGTCGAGAACCTCGCGCGAGCCGACCGATCTCCAGAAGGCAACCCGTGCCTCGATGGAGCTGGAGCCGGAGTGCAGCAGCTCCCGGGCCGAGTCGGCGGCCCATCCGCCCGCTCCGTGTGAGGAAAGGTCGGAGAGGATGGCGGTGCGCTCCTCCTGAAGGCCGGACTTCCCCGCAACTTCCGCCAGGAACCAGAGAGCCTGGTCGTCCCTTCCGGCCTTCCAGTCCTCCCTGGCCTTCTCGACGATCGCGGCAGTGACCGCGACCTCCAGCCCGGACCTGCGCCTCATGATCTCGGAGAACTTCGAGCCGTTCCCGGAGGCCAGGAAGCACATGGCCTGGAAGGATGGGGCCACGCCCTTCCTCGCCGCGAGTTGCTCGGCAAGGGAAGGCTGCATTCCCACAGCTCTTATCAGCAGGTCCCCGCTCGGGCCTTCCAGGCCGAACCTGTCCATCACGTCGGCGGCGAACACCAGCGTTCCGGCGGAACCAAGCTCCTCGCCCAGCTCGGTGGCCAGGGCAGCTACCTCCTGGGCGTCCTCGGAGCTGATGTCCATAAGCATGCCGGCATACCTGCGGAAGCTCTCGTCGTCCTTGCGTTTTC
This sequence comes from Candidatus Fermentibacterales bacterium, assembly GCA_016928495.1. Taxonomy (GTDB): domain Bacteria; phylum Fermentibacterota; class Fermentibacteria; order Fermentibacterales; family JAFGKQ01; genus JAFGKQ01. The sequence goes on along the minus strand of JAFGKQ010000229.1, from coordinate 733 downwards.
TCATCGCCCTGGAGAGCAGGAGCAGAGCGTCCGGGTCAGGGGACCTCTGGGAGACGATCGTCTCGAGCCGCTCGACGAGCCCGGCATCCGAAGGGTCCATTTCCGAGAGGATCGCAACGGCCTCCTTCGGCTTGTCCTCGGCCAGAAGGGTGTCCGATACTCGAAGCCTCACCATGGGCTCGAGTGGGCCAGCCCCCTCGATCAGAGGAAGCAGCATGGACCTGACCAGCCCGGCATGGGCCTTGTCGGGAGAGGTCTTGCCCAGCTCCTCCAGGCCTCTCGACAGCTCGCCGCTTCCGATCAGGGCGGCAGCCCGGCCCAGGCTCAGGAGGGTAGCATCGGAGATGCTGGCCTGCTGGGCAGCCACGGCAGAGCCGGCAACCGAGAGCAGGCCCTCGGGGATCAGGGCCCTGAGCCTGAACTCGACTTCTTCCTCGGGGTTTCCCCATGTGAGGCTGTTGATCAGGCTGACACGCCACTCCTCCCTGCCCCTGGTCCTGAGGAGTATCCTGGAAGCCGTCTTGCTGGCCCCGGTCGCGGCGAGGCGCGGCAGCAGAACCGAGAGGTCGAGCCCCTGCAGAGCGAACTCGTCGAGCTCCAGCAGGTCCTTGGCGATAGCCTTGACCAGTCCCGCCTCCTCCAGGGCGCCCGAGAGCCATTTCGATGCCTGATCCGTCCTGCCGGCCGCGAGTGATGCGGACCCCACGAGGAAAGACTCCAGTGGGCTGGTGGG
>JAFGKQ010000228.1 GCA_016928495.1 Candidatus Fermentibacterales bacterium | reverse complement strand
CCGGACTGGAAGTAGCGCAGGGTGAACCCGAAAGAGAAGAGCCAGCCCGCGGCGGTTGCGAGGGCGGCGCCCCTCATGCCCATCCCGAAGCCGAAGATGAACAGCGGGTCGAGGGCCATGTTGATGACCGCCCCGATCGTCACACTCAGCATCGCCGCCCTGGTGTTGCCCTCCGCGCGTATCAGGTTGTGGTTGCTGACACCCACGGAGAACAAAGGCCCGAAGACGAGGAGGATCGTCAGGTAATCCCTGCAGAATGGGGCAACGGACGGAGTTGCCCCGAAGGCCCGGATCAGGGGTCCCTCCGCCAGCAGCGCCGCAGCCGAGAAGCCGCCGCCAAGCAAGCCTGCGAGAACCAGCGCGGTCCCGACGGCCCTCTCCGCCCGCTCCGGATGCCCGGAGCCCAGGCTTCGGGAGATGATCGACGACGCCCCGATGCCCACTACCTGAGCGAAGGCGAGCAGGAACATCTGTATGGGAATGCAGACGGTCATGGCTGCCAGACCTGGAGTCCCCACGCCCTGGCCGACGAAGACCGTGTCCGTTATCTGGTAGACGGCCAGCGCGGCCATCCCGGCCATGGCCGGCGCGGAGAGGCTGACCAGCAGCCTTCCCATCGGGTCGGTGCCCAGACGTCGCGTGTGCGATTGAGTGGGCATGGAGCCGGAGGCTATGAGCGCGCCTCTCCCTTCGGCTGGCGAGGACCCCCGGTTCCCAGGAAGAGCATCACGAGCCCCTGGAGCAGCAGGAATCCCCCGATTCCGAAGCTGAGCCACTGCAGAAGACCGGAGGCTACCGCTCCGGATGCGAGGTTGCGTCCCTCGGCCAGCCTGTCTGCAGCTCTGTGGAACGTCTCCGAGGTCCCTTCCACCGAGAGAGCGAAGGAGTCCACCGAGGCCTCCACGCCGTCGATGACCAGGGATGCGTTCTGCATTATCAGCTCGAGGCTGTCCAGCTCCTGCCTGACCTCGTCAGTGGCGTCCGCACTGCTCTCCAGCCTGTCCGATAGGGTACGAAGCCCGGAGGCCGGTGCGAGCGCAGAGAGAGGACCGGAGAGCTGGTCTATGGAGCTCGAGGCCTGCCTGGAGGCTCCGGCCACCTCCTCGAGGGCGTGGCGCACCGCTTCCAGCGTGGCTCCTAGCTGGCGGATGGCCTCACCGGTAGTGGCAACGGTGGCGGAGACCTCACCGAGTAGCCCGCTGGTGGAGGAAATCTCCTCTCCGACGATCCTGACGGCGCTCTCCGCCTCTTCGACCACTCCCAGCCCGGCTGAGAGCCCCTCGCCGATCTCTCCGCCGTACATGGCGGTAACGACGATGATACCTCCACCCAACAGCGCCGAGACCAGCCCCAGCAGGACTGCGAGCGCCATTCCGATTCCTCTGAGCCCGCTCAAGCCTCCGACCTCCTACTCTCTGGCGATCACGATGATGCTGTCGTTCTCCGCGAGCTCCAGCGGCTCGTCCCTCGATGGGTTCAGCGCTACCCCGAAGCTGCGCTCGAGGTCCATCTGATAGGCTGCCCGCCTGTAGCCTATGGCCACCTCACCCCTCGACAGAGCGATCTGCATGATTCGCGCGAAGCTCGTGGCGCTCCCCGGCTCCACGTAGACCGTTGCGCTCCTGAGGTATATCTCGCATCCCTCCGGATCGAATAGCTCCGCGTACACTTCCGCCAGCGACGGCTCCTCGGATATCTGGGCCAGGATCATGCTCACTATCTCGTTGGAGACTATGAAGTCGTTGGCCCTGGCAACGGTCGCGAGCTTCTTGTTGCGCGGATCCCTGATCTCGCTCACTATGGACGACCAGTTGGCCCGTCCGGGCTCTTTCTCCCGAAGCTGCCGCAGGATCAGAAGGCAGACGATGCATTCAGCGTCCGCCGCCTCACTGGACAGGTCCGATCCCTGCCTCGAGAGAACCACGATGTTGTCGTAACCGAGAGGCTCCAGGGCCTCCAACTCCGTCACCGACGTCCTGTTGGCCTGCCTGTACTCCAGCGCGAGGTTCTCCAGCTCCCTGGGTTCCGGCAGAAGGGCTGCCGCCTCCCCGGCTGGCAGATGCGCGGCGACAGTGGCAGTACTGCCCGGGCTGACGTAGCAGTCGAGCTGGCGCAGCATGAAGGGCACATCCCTGTTGATGCCGAGAACCAGCGTCCTCTCGGGCTCCCTTCTCTCCTCCTTCCTCTGCCGCAGGCCTTCCGGCAACCGGACCTCCAGGCCCGGGTCGACGCGACAGGTGTCGTCGTCCTCCGTAAGAACCACCAGTCTGTCGCCCGCCTGCAGGAGGCGGCCGGCAGCAGGGTTGAGCTCGATTCCCGAGGCTCCGGCGATCCCGATGGCGATTCCGCCTACGACCCGGTGGACGATCTCACCGAAGCTCATCCCCGTCGCTTCGCTCGACTCGATGATGTAGATCTCGTTGCCCGAGAAGCTCAGCATCTCGGAATAGACGGCGGAAAGGCCGTTCTGCCTTGCGATCTGGACCATCAGCCTTACCACTATCTCCCGGGCCGGTATCCACTTCAAGCCGGGATAAGCAGCCTCGGCGATCGGGCCGAACCTCGTATCGTTGATCTCGCAGACCACCCGCAGAGGTGCCTTCCTGCCGGCTCCGAGATTGCCCACGGCAAGCAGGGTCTTGATGGTGTTCACGTCCGAGTCCTGGTCGTCGGAGGCGAGGATGATCAGGCTGCTGGCGTCTGCGATGTTCACCTTGCGCAGCTCGTCGATGTCCGTCGCGACGCCCGTCCGGCACACCACGAAGGTCGTGCCGAAGTCGGCGATCCTGTCCTGCAGTCCCGTTTCCATGCTGTCCTTCTCGACGTCGGAGAGTATCGCCACTACGGCCCGGGGCTGGTTGGCGTTCGCCTCCACCAGCTCCCTGACGACGGAAGGGAGCTTCTCTCCCGAGCCCAGGATGATGGTATGTCCCTCCTCGATGACGGGAGATTTCCCCTGCTTCAGCTCGTCCAGCTTCTCTCCGATCTTCGAGGACAGAATTCCTATGAGCAGCGAGAAGACGAGGATGCCGCCCATGGTCACCAGGATGCCGGTCAGCCCTATGAGGGCCGACCCTGTGTCCTCGACGAAGGTGCCGGGGTCCATGAGCCTCGTGAAGCACCACCACAAGCGGTAGAACAGGTTGTCCTGCCCGGGTTCGAGCCCCATTCGCTCGCCGGGGGCGAGCGCGATGACAAGGGTGCCCACGATCACGATCAGAGCCGACAGCATCGCAAGAGCGAGTATCTGCGAGAAGGGGCTCCTGGTGATCAGATTGTCCAGCCTGTACTGAGCTCTCTGCCTGAGGGGATAGCGGTTGGTCATCTCCTCTTCTCCCCGTTCCTGGGTTTGCGCCTCACCGCGAGACTGTGTCAACTCGAAGGACGATTGCCGTCCGGCGACCGGTTGACAAGGAGGCCCGTGTGTTCATCTTCCTTGATCCTGGGCGCCCCCTGCCTGCAACAGGATGGAGAAGGGTGAGCCGGTCATCATCTCGCGATCTGCTGGAGCTGATGCAGTCGGCGGCAGCGGAAGCGGCAGCGGTCCTGATCAGGTCCCTGGGCAAGAGCCGGCCCCTGCCGAAGGCCTACAGGGAGCTGGTCACGGACGCCGACCTGCGCTCAGAGGAGCTGCTTCGCAGCCGGTTGCAGGAGGCCTTGCCGGGAGCCGGCTTCGCCGGGGAAGAGGATTTCGGGGGATCTCTTCCCTCCGGTACCTACTGGCTGGTGGATCCCCTGGACGGGACCAACAACTACGCCCACGGCTACCCGGTCTTCTCGATCTCGATCGCCCTGATACGAAACGGTGTCGTCGAGCTCGGCTGCATCCACGATCCGACCAGGCGGGAGACCTTCCTGGCGGGCAGAGGGTCGGGCACCATGCTGAACGGGCATCCGGTGAAGGCCTCCGGGGCTTCCGTCCTGAGCGATTCCCTCATCGCCACGGGGTTCCCCTACCACCGGACCGTCGAGAGTCTGGGGTTCTCCCTCGAGCCGCTCGTCTTCTTTCTTCACAGGGCCCAGGGGATCAGAAGGGGTGGCTCGGCGGCGCTGGACCTGGCGTACGTTGCAAGTGGAAGGCTCGATGGCTTCTTCGAGCAGCATCTGCGCCCCTGGGACATGGCCGCCGGTGTGCTGGCGGTCACCGAGGCAGGGGGCGTAGTGTCGAGCTTCCCCGCAGGACCGTGGTCCGTCGACTGCGGCAGCGTCGTCGCTTCCTGCCCCGGAATAGCCGGGGCGATGCTCGAGGGAACATCGAAGGCAACTGAGTCATCGGGGCTTGACCCCAGCCGCCGTTGTAAGGATTAATACGCGCGTCGTTTGCTGCGGCACGAGATTTCGCGTTGCAGCCTGGTGACCAGGCGTCACCTGTCCGGAAGCGACTACCTGCCACTGCTGTGCTGCCTCTTCCGGCCGGCGATGCCTTGTGCTCCAGAGAGCCAGCAAGGAGGATGCAGCTTGAGAACCTATGAAACAGCATTGATCTACGCACCCAGCCTCTCCGACCCGGAGCTGGACACAGGAGTGGAGAAGCTCTCGGAGGTGGTCACCGCGAACGGCGGCACCATCTCGAGCACGAGGAAGTGGGGAAGGAGGCAGCTCGCGTACCCCATCTCGGGCCACCAGGAAGGTCTCTACGTCTTTCTCAGGTGGCAGGGCGGCGAGCAGGTCTCTCAGGCCATAGACCGCTTCCTCAGGCTGGATGAGTCCTGCATCCGCTTCCTGTCACTGCGGGTCGGCGGCAAGTCGCCCGTCGAGTACGAGCTTCAGCCCAGAGAGGAGGCCGTGGCCGCCGATCTGGACGAGGAAGCTCCGGCCTCGAGGGTCCGGGCGGCTGAGGGCGAGCCCGAAGATGAGGACGAGGAAGAGCCTGCCGAATCCGAGGACTCCGGGGACGACAGCGGGGAAGAGGATGCCGGGAATGACTCCGAAGATGCCTGATGACCCCGCCCGGTCGGGCATGGAAGGGCGGGAGACATGATGTCCATGAGGATGCCGAGCCTCAACAAGGTGCTGATCACGGGGAACCTCGTCGATGATCCCGAGGCGCGCCTCCTGGAGAGCGGGATCAACGTAGCCAACTTCAGGATAGCCAGCACGCAGTCCTACAGGGGGCGTGACGGGGAATGGAAGGAGAAGACCTGCTTCATCGATGTGGTGGCCTGGAGGCGCACGGCGGAGCTGATCGGTGAGTTTCTCCGGAAGGGAAGCCCGGTGCTGGTCGAGGGAGAGCTGCAGACCAACTCCTGGCAGGCTCAGGACGGCAGCCAGCGCAGCCGGATCGAGATACTCGCGAGGCGGGTCCAGTTTCTTCAGAAGGAGAGAGCGGCTTCTGAGTCTCCCGACCAGGGCCCCGCTCCCGCCAGGGCCGTCAGACGCGAGCAGGAAGAGCGGTCCGTGCCTTCCGAGGCTCCGGAGGACGACTACGATGACATACCGTTCTGAGCAGGGAGACGATGACTGATACTGGCAGCCTGGACCGCCCGGAGGTCAACTACTGCGTCTTCACCGGCAGGGTGATCAGACGGGAGGGGCTCCGCATGACGTCGGGCGGGTACTTCACGCTCGTCTTCTTCGTGGAGAACACCATGGACCGGGGCCGGGAAGCGGACGACAGAGAGACCCGCGTCGCATCCAACACCCTTCGTGTGATCTCATGGGGCAGATCTGCCCAGGCCCTGGACGACAAGGTCCGGGTCGGGAGCGAGGTGCTCGTGGAGGGTTACCTGTCGTCGCTGGATTACGAGGACAGGAGCAAGGCAACGCATCACAGAATGGAAGTGACGGCCAGGTCGGTCCAGGTCCTTCAGGACCCCGACACCTCGAGGCCGTAGCGGATCGGCGGCAGGAGGGGCGCGCGGACGGCCCCTCATCACGTGGAGGTCGAGCTTTGGCAAGGAAGAAGAAGCGCGGTGGCGCCAAGGTGCCCAAGAAGAAGAAGTGCCGGTTCTGCGCTACCACTGATCTCAGGATAGACTACAAGAACGACAGGCTGCTCTCCAGGTTCGTCTCGGACAGGGGCAAGATCGTCCCGCGCAGGGTCTCCGGGAACTGCGCCAGGCACCAGAGGCGCGTAGCCGCTGCCATCAAGGTTGCCAGGTTCCTGGCCATACTGCCCTACGTGAGGGAGCATTACAGATAGTGAGCGCCCTCCCCGCGCGCGGCGAGCCCTCTGCATCGAGCAGACACCGGCCCGGCCTGCCGGTTCTGCTCATGTGGGGTCTCTTCCTGCTGCTGTTGGGACCCCAGTTCCTGGGCGCGGCCCTGCTGGGGGCCAGCTTTGCCCAGAGAACCGGTACCGCGATGGCCGGTGTGCTTCTGGTCGTGGCGGCAGTCTACCTGCTGTCGGGGCCGGGAGCGGTATTCGTCGCGTCTGCAGTCGGAGCGACCTCGGGAGTGCATTACCGCCGCAGGGGCTTCACGATCGAGGGCTGCGCCATCGGGGCGGCAGCCGGAGTGCTGGCTGCCTGCCTGGCGTCCCTCTGGGGAGAGGGCCTGATGGCCCTGAGGATCACCGACCTGGAGTTCCTCCTGCCCTTCTATTCCTCTGCGGGCATACCGCTGCGGGAAGCGCGGGCTGCGCTCGACCTGATGGTCTATCTCTCCCCGGGCATGGGGGCGCTACAGACCGTTCTGGGCGCAATCGCGGCCTGCATCGTGATGGAGATAGCCGCGGCCAGGAAAGCAGGACGGGCTATCAGAGCGCTTCCCGACTTCCGTCCGGGAATGGGCGCCGCCTACATCACCATAGCCCTGCTCGCGCTCAACCTGTTGGCTCTCAACGCGCGAGTCCCGACCCTATTCGTG
>JAFGKQ010000227.1 GCA_016928495.1 Candidatus Fermentibacterales bacterium | reverse complement strand
GGTAGTCCAGCCAGGGGGCTCGATCCGGGATGATGAGGTCATAGCCGCGGCCGACGAGCACGGAATGGCGATGCTCCTCACCGGCGTGAGGCATTTCAGGCACTGATGGGAGCCAGGATGCTACGAGTCGCGACCGGCATTCCAGGAGGGCTGGGCAGGACCGCGATGCTGGTCTGTCTCGTTCTCTTCTCTGTGTGTTGCGGAAGACTCGTGGGAGACGAGGGAGCCGGCGCGGCCGGCATTCCCCTTCCCGCCTCCTGCGATGCGGCTTTCGCCGAAGCCGACTCCCTCGCTCTGTGCGGCGAGATCCGGCCGGCGCGCGCTCTCCTTCTCGACATGCTCGCGCGCGGGGATGCACCTTCCGAGCTCGTGCTCTACAGGCTCGTCGGCCTTCATCACTCCGTTGCCCTCGAGGACGAGTGCGTCGAGCTGCTCGACAGCCTCGAGGGTTGTGGCTACGGAAGCCTCTGGGGCTGGAAGGTCTCCGTGCTCGATCTCGCTGAGAGGCCGGTCGATGCCCTGCGCCACGTTCCCGAAGGCGATGCTCTGCTCGAGTGCTGGCTCGAGGTGCGGGCGGAGTCGGAGCCGGACCCCGTGCTCCTGCCCGTTCCCGTCAGCCCTGCCGAGCGCTACGTTCGCGCCCTGCTGACCCCGCCGGGATTGCTGACCAACGATCAACTGGAGGTCCTTGCCGCAGATGCCTCTCTCCTGCCGGAGCTCCGGCCGCGGGTGCTATCGGAGCTCGAGTTCCGCGCCGGCAAGCCGGGCCCGCTGTTCGACTCCGTGATCGAGAGCCTCGTCTCGGGCCCGATGGATCCCGACGATCCCCGGATCCTCAGGCTCAGGGCGATCAGGGCCGACTCGCTCGGCGGGGCCTCCGAAGGGCTCTGGAGCCTCGTCCTCGAAGCCGGGAGCAGCCTGCAGGCCGGGGAGGCCGCGCTGCGTCTGATGTCCATTGCTCCCTCCCGCTGGGGGAGGTCCTGGCGCGCGTTCGACGCGGCCTGCGCTGCCGGTGCCCGGGAGGCGGCCGACAGCATCCTGGCCGGGTGCCCCTCCGGCGCGTTCTCCTCGGGGGCCAGAATGGCAGTCCTCTACTCCCTCGATGAGGACTACGCCGCTCTTCTTGCCCTCTCCGACTCCTGCCTTTCGGCCTGCACCGAGGACTCGCTGCGGGCCCGTGCCGCCCTCTACCGGGCCCGGGCGCTCCGCGGTCTGGGGAGGAGCTCCGAGAGCTATGCGGCATACGTCTCCTTCGCCTCTTCCTACCTGTGGCACCCTGTCGCGAGAGAAGCAGCGTATCTGGCCGGGAGGTACTACGACAGCGAGCAGCGCTGGGGGGATGGGGCGCGTGCCCATCACCTCTCCCTCATGGCCAGCGGAACCTGGGAGGGGGACGAGAGGGGCTTCTGGAGGTGCGGGTTCTGCTACTACATGAGCGGGGACCGCGCCCGTGCCGACTCCATATGGGCCGAGGGCGTCTCCCGCTTCGTTGCCGGCCTCTGGGAGGACGAGATGCTCTACTGGCGGGGCAGGCTGCACGTGGAGTCGGGAGACATGATGGGCGGCGAGCGGCTCTACGAGCAGGTCTCCCTGAGCCATCCCTGGGAGTTCTACGGCATCCTCGCAAGGGACAGGCTCGGCCGGCCTTCCACGGAGCCGGGGTGGCGCATCTCTCCGCCCTCCGTTCACGGGCCTGCCGGGACATCCATCCAGGCTGCCGTCAAGATGGTCTCACAGGGCTACGGCACCCTCGCCTCCTCGTGTCTGGCCGACGCGGCCAGCATCGAGGGCCAGGGAGAGCGGGCATGGTACCTGGCGATGCTGGGGGAATACGGTCCCTGTCTTACTCTGCTTAGGATCTACGATACCAGGCTGAGATCCGACTCCGCCCGGATCCTGCCTGACAGGTGGCTACCGGCCTACTTCCCTCTTCCCTACAGGTACCTGATAGAGGGCGAGTCCAGCGACCTCCCCGTGCCGGTATCCATGCTCTGGGGCGTCGTCAGGGAAGAGAGCTACTTCAACAGGTTCGTCACCTCGGTGGCGGGAGCGAGAGGCCTGATCCAGCTCATGCCGGGGACTGCGGGGGACGTCGCGCGCTGGTACGGCCTTCCGCGTCTCACGGCCGAGCAGTTCTACGATCCCTACCAGTCGGTCAGGTACGGCATCATCTACATCAACCGCCAGTACGAGAGCTTCGCGCGCGAGGTTCCGCTCTTCGTCGCCGCCTACAACGCCGGTCCGGGCAACGCCTCGCGCTGGCGCGACATGCACGGCTACGACCCCCGCGATCCTGAGCTCTACCTGGAGCAGATAACCTACAGGGAGACGAGGATCTACGTGAAGAAGGTCATGAGGAGCGGGTGGATCTACGGGAGGAGGTTCGAGGGCTCATGATGGCTTTGACAATGGTGGCCGTTGCGATTGCGAGTCTCTACGTGGACCCGCCGGAACCGACGATGCTGGTCTTCCCGCCCTTCGGCCACTGCATGGGCATATACAGGGCCGGCACCGGGGAGCTCGCGGTGCTCCTCGGCGGGCTGGTGCGCTTCGACGATCCCCAGGGCCTGTCCTGCGTCAAGCTGGACGAGTGGGACGACCCGACTTCTTCCGATGACGACGAGCTCGCCGTCTATGGTGTCAACAGCGGAAGCTCGCACGTCATCTACAACGCGACCATGTACACCCTGGGCTTCTATGGGGGAGAGGGCAGCGGCCCGACTCAGCTCATGCATCCCCACGGCGTGGCCGCGGAACCGTCCGGCGGCGTGTACGTTGCCGATACCGGCAACGGGAGGGTGGTCCGGTTGCGCAGAGAGGGCCAGAGGATGTCGCCTTCGTCGCCTCTCGCGACGGGTCTCTCAGAGCCATGGGACGTTGCCCTGAACGGAAGAGGGGAAATCTTCGTCACCGACAGGGCAGGCTCGATGCTCCTGTTCTTCGAATCGCCTTCGGACAGCACCCCCGATACCCTCTGTGTCGACAGGCCGCGGGGCGTCGGAGCGACGGGGGGAGAGCGCTGGTCGAGCAGGCCGGACGACTTCGTGGTCGTGGTCACCGGCGACGGCACGGGTCTTCTGAAGCTGGAAAACCTCGAGCCCGTCGCCTCCGCGAGCCTCTCGTCCTGTGGCGGTTCCTGCTTCAACTACCTCGCTATCGACTACTTCGGGAACGTCTGGGTTACCGACAGCGTCTGCTGCGTCATCCACAAGTTCGACCGGGATCTCGACTACCTCGACAGCTTCGGCAGCCCCGGCACCGGCGACAGGGAGCTCGACGGGCCGACCGGAATCGCCATCTGGGAGAGGTTCGGCCAGGTCTTCGTAGCGGAGAGAGAGGGCGCGAGGTACTTCTGGATAGGGACCGACGTGAGGGACTGGGAGCTCACGGAGACCGGAAGGGGTTTTGCCCTGTCCTTCTTCGTGATGGAGACCTCGACGATTCTGGCCGAGGTCACGTCCCCGGGAGGCGAACTGGTCTACTGGCCTCTGAACGGGCGCTTCCCGGCCGGAGAGGTAGCCTGCGAGTGGGATGGCGTCAGCTTCCAGGGCACCGAGGTGCCCGAGGGCGAGTACGAGCTCAGCGTGACTCTGAAGGCCACCTACTCCAGCAGGAACTACTTCCGGAAGCTGCTCGAGGACTCGTTCTCCATAACGGAGCCCCCCGCTCCGACGGAGAGACCCGAGCGGGCCGGGAGGAACGGGGGCTAAGGCTTGCCTTCCTTCCTCCTCCTGCTTCCTCTGGTCGTTCTGCTGCTGCTATCGGCCTTCTTCAGCGGGACCGAGACTGCGTTCTTCAGTCTCGACGCTGTCCAGCGCAACAGGATCGCGTCGGCCGGCCCCGAGGGGCGCAAGGCCAGCAGGGGCAGGCTCGTGACGGGACTTCTCGAGAGCAGGCAGAACCGCCTGCTCTCGACGATTCTCTTCGGCAACACCGTAGTGAACGTTGCGGCTTCAGCGCTGGCCGCTCTGTTCATGGAGCAGCTTCTCCCGGGCGAGAGCGGCCTGCTGCTCTCCATGCTGCTCATGACCTTCCTCATCCTCGTGATAGGAGAGATAGCCCCGAAGACCTTCGCCTATGGCCGGAGCGAGGCGTTTGCTCTGGCCGTCGCGCCGGTCGTGGGGGGGCTCGTCACCCTGCTCAAGCCTGTCTCGTGGCTTCTGGAGCGTGTCTGGTGGGTCGCCCGAGCGCTTCATGGTGGCGGGAGAAGAAGAAGGCGAAGGGCCACCCTGGCCTGCGAGGAGCTGGTCTCACTGGTCGAGCTGGGCCGGATGGAGGGCCTTCTCGGGGCGGAAGCTGCCGTGACCGCCTCCCTCCTGAGTCTCGAGGATCGGCAGTGCCGGGAGGCAATGGTCCCGAGGTCCTCGGTCCATGCCGTCAGGTCGGAATGGAGCCGTGAGCGGGTCGAGGAGACCCTCAGGAACAGCCCGTACTCCAGGCTGCCCGTTCTCTCCGGGCCAGGTGAGTCGGTGACGGGATACCTGAACGCCGGGGAGGTGCTTCTCGGGACGGGGAGCGGTGAGGAACCATCCGAGCTGCTGCTGCACGAGATGCTCTTCTTCCCCGAGAACGCCTCTCTCGACTCCGTGATGAGGAGGCTGAGGGCAAGGGGGGAGAGCCTTGCCGCCGTGGTCGACGAGTATGGTGACTGGGTCGGGCTCGTCACGCTGGCCGACATACTCACCCTTGCCGTATTCAAGCAGCTCCGCAGGGAGGGCGAGCTGCCCGAGGGGGTGGCGAGAAGGGGGGAGGCGTTCGTGGTTCCAGCCTCGATACGCCTGGAGGACCTGTCCGGGCTTCTCGGGGTCGAGCTGCACGCCGACTACGCCGAGTCGTGCGGAGGACTGCTCGAGGAGTCTACGGGCAGGATACCCGAGAGGGGCGAGAAGGTCGTCCTCCAGGGCTGCCAGTTCAGCGTGCTGGGTCGCGAGCGCCGAAGTCTCGGCCAGATCGAGGTCAGGCTTCTGACCGATAGCGACAGGGAGCCGGACAGGGAAGGAGCCCCCGGTGAGCGGTCCTGACATCCTGCTGGTGGTGGCTTCGATCGCCCTGAGCGCCTTCTGCAGCGGAAGCGAGACCGCCTTCTCGGCCGCGAGCAGGCTGAGAGCCTACCAGAGATCGCGCGAGGGCTCCCGGGGGGCGTCGCTGGCCCTCAGGCTGCTGCAGAACCCCGAGGTCTTCCTCAGCACCACTCTCGTAGGGACCAACATAGGCGTGGTCGTGGCCTCCAGCATCACGGCGACGGCTCTCACCGATCCGGACAGGGCATGGACCGAGCCCGTGGTAGTGCTCGGAATGGCCTTCCTGATCCTGATCCTCGCGGAGGTGCTGCCCAAGCAGACGATGCTGATAGCCCCCGATCGCTCCGTGGACAGGCTCGCGCCACTCGTCTACTTCCTGAGGTTCGCCTTCTTCCCCTTCGTGCTCGCGGCACAGAGGCTCGTGAGGCTCATAGTCGGGATCGGCAGCCCGCCTCGCATCTTCGAGAGCAGGGAGGAGATCCGCGCTTTCCTGCTGTCCGCAGGGGGGGAAGAGGGGGAGACGGCCACCCGCGGCCTGGAGCTGGGCACCGCCACTGCCTGGTTCCACAGGCGCGAGCTGTCCGCCTTCCCTTCGGTTCACACCGGCATGCCCAGGGCCTCGCTTCTGGAGGAGTGCAGGCGCGCAGGCTCCGGGTTCCTCCTGGTGTTCGAATCGGACGGCAGGACGCTCAGGGGATACGTGAGAACCGTGGAGCTGGCCAGGCAGACCGGGATGTGGAGGCTGGAGACCCTGGTCGACGCCCTGCCCTACTTCGACAGGAAGCAGTCCCTGGCAAGCGTCCTCTACGAGCTGAGGAGAGCTCACGCTCCCGCTGGCGTGGTGCTCGGGTCTACCGGCCAGCCGGAAGGCATCATCACCTTCTCCACAGCGGTTGATGCCCTCCTGGGGCCCTCTACCGGGGTCGTGGAGGCGAGCACACGGAAGATCGACTGGAACAGGTCGGCGGAGCTCGATGGTCGGCGTGGTGGAGGGGACTGAGCGCTCCCCCGGGCCCTGCGTGTGGTGGGTCGGGGAGGACCTGCCGTTCCCGTCGGGCAGCAACCATGCCGCGCTAACGCACGTCGCCGTAGACCCCGAGTGCCTCACCGCTCCGCAGGAGGCCAGGCCTGCGGCTCTGGTCTGTTCGTCCGCCGCCATCCCCGATCGGCAGGATGGCTGGCTCCGGGAGGTGCCCCTCATCCTGATCTCGGGAGAGGGCTCAGACCCGGTAGCCATGTACCGTGAGGGTGCGTGGTCGGTCATCCCTGACTGCGCCTCCCGTGAGCTAGTGGTCTCCGTTGTGGAGCGGCTTGTCAGTCGCTGGCTCTCGGGCAGGGAGCTGAACCCCCTCACGGGTCTCCCCGGCAACACGGCAATAGAGGAACGGCTCCGGGATGCCGTGAGGAGCGGCAGGGGAACCGTTGCCTATCTGGACATCCGGTCCTTCAAGCCATTCAACGACAGGTACGGTTTTGCCCGGGGCGACGCCGTGATCAGGCTCCTCGCAGCCGTGCTCCGCGAGGCCCTTGCCCGGAACGGGGGTAGCGACGAGGTCGCCGGGGCCTGGTTCGCGGGACACGTCGGCGGCGACGACTTCATCCTCATGGGAGAGGGGAGGGAGTTCAGGGAAAGGGTGACGAGGGCGGCAGCCGCCTTCGCTGCCCGCGCGGCTCTGCTCTGCGACGAGAGGGACAGGTCCAGGGGCTTCATGGAGGCCGTGGCCAGGGACGGGAGCTTCCGGAAGATCCCTCTACCAAGCGTGAGCGTGGCTTTCGTCGAGGCGTCCGGCTGCGCGACCGTAGAGGAGCTCGCCTGGAAGGCCGCACGGGGCAAGATGGTCCAGAGGGGCGAGCGTCACCGCGGTGACGCCTTCGAGATCCTGAGGTCGGGCGGGGAGTCGCTGTTGCGGTCCCTGTGCCATCCGCCACCCTCGAGGCTTGCGGGGGCCAAGGCGCTCGTCGAGGCGGCCGGGGAGCTGGGCGACGGACGGCTCGTCCCCATGCTGGCGAGTATCCTCCGGGGCTCACCGAGCTCGCGAGTGAGGAAGAGCGCCGCCTACGCTCTGGGCAGGATCGGAGGCCCTGAGGTCGTCCCTCTTCTTGCCGATGCCCTGTCCGACGAGAGCCCGCACGTAAGGACGAGAGCGCTGGACGGGCTGGCCCTGGCGGGTCTCGGAGCTTGCTCTTCTCTGCTGGTGCCCATGGCCTCGGATCCCAGCACCTGGGTCAGGCAGGCCGCGTACAGGGCCATGGGCCTCTGCGGCTGCAGGGAGTGCTCGGAGCTGCTGCGGAGAGCCGTCCTGCGGACCGGCCGCTCCCGTTCGCGCGTGCAGGTGCTCGAGCAGAAGGCTGCTCTGGAGGGCATGGGCTCGCTGGGTGTGGCTCGGGATTCCGGTTTCATCGTGTCGCTGCTCGCCCGCAACGGGATCTCGGCAAGGAGAGCGGCATGGACAGCGGTGGCGCGGATCGGCGGGGAAGAGGCGCTGTCGGCGCTCTCGCAGGCTGCAGCCGGGGGTGACAGACCCGCTGTGGACGCGCTGGCCTTCGTCGGTCCCAGCCTTCGAGAGGGATCGGAATCGCTCGAGCGCCTGGAGGGCACCGTCATCTCCCTCTCCCGCTCGGGCAGGTTGGGCCTCCGCAAAGCTGTCTCGCTGCTTTCCGCCTTTCCCGGAAGGCCGGGTGAGGGTGCGACGGGCTTTCTCCTGGGCCTGCTGGGGTGCCGCAGCCCCGAGCTCCCCCTGGAGGAGCTCCTGTACTGCCTCAGAACGCGGCGAGTCCCCGCTGCCAGGGGGCACCTCCCGTCCCTTCTGGCCCGATGGGCC
>JAFGKQ010000226.1 GCA_016928495.1 Candidatus Fermentibacterales bacterium | reverse complement strand
CGCGGTGCGGACATCATCAGGCGCCTGGTCACGAGAGCGGTCGGGGTGGACCTGATGGCGAGCGGTGAGGACGAAGCCAATGACTAGTCACGCTGCACGCGGCCGAGGCCCGAGCGCAGCACGGAGGACGCTTCATGATTGAGGGCAGGATCGAGAAGGTCGCGGGACCGCTCGTTGTCGCGTCCGGCATGGAAGAAGCACGGATGTACGATGTTGTCTTTGTGTCGGAGCAGCGGCTGATAGGCGAGATCATCGAGCTGAAGCAGGGCAAGGCGTCGATACAGGTGTACGAGGAGACCGGTGGGCTCGGACCCGGCGCCCCCGTCTACTGCGCCGGCGAGCCTTTGTCCGTCGAGCTCGGCCCCGGGCTTCTCACGTCCATCTACGACGGGATACAGAGGCCGCTGGACCGCGTCCGCGAGCTGGCCGGCGACTGGATCACCAGAGGAATCAACATCCCGGGACTCGACCATGAGAAGAAATGGGACCTCACTCCCTCCATCGAGCAGGGGGCCGAAGCGCGGGGAGGAGACGAGCTGGGGCAGGTGCAGGAGACCGAGCTCATCACCCACCGGGTGCTGGTTCCTCCCGGACTCGAGGGCAGGCTGGTGAAGGTAGCCGGCAGGGGCGCCTACACGATTGACGAGGTCATCGCCGTTCTTGAGGACGGAGCGGGGAACAGGCACGAGCTCCGGATGTTCCACAGATGGCCCGTGAGGAACCCCAGGCCCATACGCGAGAAGCTCGCTCCGGACCGGCCGCTGATGACGGGCCAGAGGGTCATTGACGCCTTCTTCCCGGTGGGCAAGGGGGGCACTGCCTGCGTTCCCGGCCCATTCGGCAGCGGCAAGACGGTCATCCAGCACCAGTTGGCGAAGTGGGCCGACGCGGAGATCGTGGTCTACGTCGGCTGCGGGGAGCGCGGCAACGAGATGACGGACGTTCTGCAGGAGTTCCCGGAGCTGGAGGACCCCAAGAGCGGCAAGCCTCTCATCCTGCGCACGGTCCTGGTGGCCAACACCAGTAACATGCCGGTGGCCGCGCGTGAGGCGAGCGTCTACACCGGCATCACGATCGCCGAGTACTTCAGGGATATGGGCTACTCGGTGGCTCTCATGGCCGATTCCACCTCGAGGTGGGCGGAGGCGATGAGGGAGATGTCGGGCAGGCTGGAGGAGATGCCCGGAGAGGAGGGCTACCCTGCGTATCTGGGCACCCGCATCGCGGAGTTCTACGAGCGGGCCGGCAAGGTCAGGTGCCTGGGAAGGGAGAACAGGGAGGGCAACCTCAGCGTCGTCGGTGCCGTGAGCCCGGCGGGCGGGGACCTCTCCGACCCGGTCGTGCAGGCGACACTGAGAGTGGTGAAGGTCTTCTGGAGCCTTCAGGCGGAGCTGGCGTACGCCCGGCATTTCCCGGCCATAAGCTGGCTCCAGAGCTACTCGCTCTACACCGACAACGTGAGGGAGTATCTGGACGAGGAGGTCGGCAAGGACTGGATCCCCATGAGAGACAGGGCGATGGCTCTCCTCCAGGAAGAAGCGAACCTCCAGGAGATAGCAAGGCTCGTCGGGGCCGAGTCCCTGTCGCCCAGGGACCAGCTCACGCTCTACACCGCGAGATCGCTGCGAGAGGACTTCCTCCATCAGAACGCCTTCCATCCCGACGACACCTACACCTCCTTCGCCAAGCAGAAGGCGATGATGAGGGTTATCATGCAGACACACGACGAGATGACCCGCGGAATCGACCAGGGAGCTGCTCCGCGTGACCTCTTCGAGCTTCCCTTCAGGGACGAGGTCGCGCGCATGAAGTACCTTCCGGAAAACCGGATCGGCGATCTCGAAGAGCTCCTGGAGAGGATCTCGGGCGCCATATCAGGCGCAGTCGAGAGCCTCGAGACGGTCTGAGCGCAGGAGGAGGCGGCATGATACGAGAGTACACCACGACAGTCGAGATAGCCGGTCCCCTGATGCTCATCGACAGGGTCAAGGGAGTGACCTACGAGGAGCTGGCGGAGATCGAGCTGCCGTCGGGGGAGATACGCCACGGCAAGGTGCTCGAGGTAAACGGCGATATGGCCCTCATTCAGCTCTTCGAGGGCAGCCGCGGCACCGACATCGTCGCGAGCAGGGTGCGGTTCCTGGGCAAGGGAGTCGAGCTGGGCGTCTCCGAGGAGCTGCTCGGGCGGGTCCTCGACGGGCAGGGGCGCCCCAGGAGGCCATTCGACAACGGGCCCCCGATCATCCCGAAGAAGATGGTGAACATCAACGGCGCGCCGATGAACCCCTATGCCCGGGACTACCCTTCGGAGTTCATCCAGACCGGCTTCAGCTCGATAGACGGCATAAACACCCTGGTGCGTGGGCAGAAGCTGCCTGTCTTCAGCGGCAGCGGTCTTCCCCATTCGGTGGTTGCCGCTCAGATCGCGAGGCAGGCCAGGGTGCTCGGGGAGGGCGAGAGCTTCGCGGTCGTCTTCGCCGCGATGGGCATAACTTTCGAGGAGGCCGACTACTTCGTGAGTGATTTCCGCAGGACGGGCGCGATGGACAGGGCCGTCGTCTTCATGAACCTGGCGGACGACCCTGCGATCGAGAGGATCGCCACGCCCAGGATGGCCCTTACGGCCGCGGAGTATCTGGCCTACGAGAAGGACATGCACATCCTGGTGATCCTGACCGACATGACGAACTACTGCGACGCCCTCAGGGAGATCTCCGCGGCCCGCAAGGAAGTACCGGGTCGAAGGGGATACCCCGGATACCTCTACACCGATCTGTCGACCGTCTACGAGAGAGCGGGCAGGGTGAAGGGGCGGAACGGCTCGATCACGCAGATCCCGATCCTGACGATGCCGGAAGACGACAAGACACATCCCATCCCCGACCTCACCGGGTACATCACCGAGGGCCAGCTCATCCTGAGCAGAGAGCTGCACAAGCGGGGCATATACCCGCCCATGGACGTGATGGAGTCTCTCTCGAGGCTGAAGGACAAGGGAATCGGCGAGGGCAAGACGAGGGCGGACCACTCGGACCTGTTCAACCAGCTCATGGCGGCTTACT
The DNA here is from genome assembly GCA_016928495.1 of Candidatus Fermentibacterales bacterium. GTDB lineage: Bacteria > Fermentibacterota > Fermentibacteria > Fermentibacterales > JAFGKQ01 > JAFGKQ01. Next base: position 2,403 of record JAFGKQ010000226.1, on the reverse strand, counting down.
CGGCGGGCAAGAACGCCCGCGAGCTTGCCGTCATCCTCGGCGTGGCAGCTCTCAGCGAGATGGACCGGCTCTACCTGGAATTCGCCGAGGAGTACGAGAAGCGCTACATAAGCCAGGGACAAAACGAGGACAGAAGCATCTCCGAGACCCTGGACCTGGGCTGGGAGCTTCTGAAGATACTTCCCAGGAGCGAGATGAAGAGAATCCGCGCGGAGAACCTCGACAGGTACTGGCCGATCCCGAGCGCTGAAGAGCGGAAGGACTGACAGGGTTGGCGATGCAGGCCAGAGCGACGCGGATGGAGCTTCTCTCGCTGAGGAAGAAGCTGTCCATCGCGGTCAAGGGGCACAAGCTCCTGAAGGACAAGCTGGACGAGCTGATGAGGCAGTTCAAGCTGCTGATCGCGGAGCTTCGCGGAGCGCGCGAAAGACTGGAGCAGGAGCTGGCTGGGGCCTACAGGCAGTTCCTGTTCGCCAGGGCTGCCATGAGCGAGCCGGGCCTTCTCGATGCCCTTCGATATCCCGGGGCGGTTGCCACGATCAGCTCCGGGACCCGCAGGGTGATGAACCTCACACTTCCCGTATTCGATTGCAGCGTGGAGGGGGATGTCCGCAACTACGGCATGTACGATACCCCCGCGGAGCTGGACGAGGCTCTGGAGGTCTACCGGAAGGTGTTGCCGCACATCGTCAAGCTGGCCGAGAGGGAGAAAGCGGTGCAGATGCTCGCCGGCGAGATCGACCGCACCCGCAGGAGGGTCAACGCCCTCGAGTACATCCTGGTGCCCGAGCTCAGGACGACCATCCGCTACATCAAGCTGAAGCTTGACGAGATGGAGAGGGGCAATCTCACCAGGCTCATGAAGGTCAAGGAGATGGTGCAGGCCCGAAGAGCCGAGACGGAGAGGATCGCCAGGCCCGGGGCCGTCGAGGACCTCCGGGACTAGCAGGCCCGGCCCGGTCGTGGCATTGGGACGCGAGGGAAGGGAGCGACATTGGGGACCCAGGTGAGGATCGAACCCGTGGATCTCGTCAGGAAGGGCATACGCAGGTTCGTGATGGTGCCCTTCCGGCTCTACCGCGGCGACCCGAACTGGATCCCGCCTCTGATCTCGCACGAGATCGCCCAGTTCATGCCGGAGAAGAACCCCTCGTTCGACGACTGCAGGGCCCGGCTCTTCCTGGCCTTCCGGGATGGCGAGGAGCGGGCTTGCGGCAGGATCGCGGCGATAGTCTCGGACGCCTACATCGAGCGCTGGAAGAAGAGGTGCGGCCGCTTCGGCTGGTTCGAGAGCGTCGAGGACCCCGGCGTGGCGCGCGCCCTGTTCCGCTCCGCCGAGGCCTGGCTCCTGGAGCAGGGCATGGAAGAGGCCAGCGGTCCTCTCGGCTTCTGCGACAACGATCCGACCGGCTTCCTGGTTGAGGGCTTCGACCAGCTCCCGACCATCGCCGGGAGCTACAATCCCCCCTATTACAACGATTTCGCCATTGAGGCCGGCTACGTGAAGGAGCTCGACTACGTCGAGTACAGGATAACCGTGCCGCAGTCCATTCCCGAGAGGATCGCGCGGTTGGCGGATGAGGTCAGTAAGCGCAGGAACATCCGGGTCTTCACCGCGCGGAGCCGCAAGGAGCTCAAGCGGGACTGGGGCAAGAAGGCCTTCGACCTCCTGAATAAGGCCTACGTCAGCCTCTACGGGACGACGCCGCTGAGCGACAGGCAGATCGCCTTCTACATAGACAATTACCTCGGCAATGTGGATCCGGAGTTCATCAAGCTCGCCACCTGCGAGGACAGGCTGGTCGGGCTCGTCATTGCCATGCCCAATCTCTCACGCGCTTTCCAGAAGGCCGGTGGCCGGCTGTTCCCGCTGGGATTCGTGCATCTGCTGCGCGGCCTGAAGACCAGCCGGGTACTAGACTTCTACCTGGCGGGAGTGCTGCCGGGGTACCAGAACCGGGGCGTGGACCTCCTGCTGGGCCTCGAGATGGCGAAGTCCTGCCTCGACCGCGGGTTCCGGTATGCCGAGAGCAACCGCGAGATGGAGGAGAACCGCCTGATCCAGGCCCAGTGGAAGGCCTACGACCGCAAGCTGCACAAGCGAACCAGGGTCTACAACAGGAAGCTCCGAGCCGAGCAGACCCGGGGCATGACTTCCCTGGACACGGACGCAGGCAGCGCGCCAGACCCAACCGGAAGCCTGTCCATCGATTAACTGCACACCTCGCGTCCGGAGGGGACAGGAACCCCCGGGTTTCCCATATTATCCCGTGTTGCCGAACGCACTCAGGCGGGAGAAGTTCTCTTTTGCCTCTCCGAGCAGACACCGAAAGGAGACCAGCATGAGGTTCCTGTACGTTCTCGTTCTGGCTGTGGGTCTCGCCATGGCTTCCAGCGACGGCT
>JAFGKQ010000014.1 GCA_016928495.1 Candidatus Fermentibacterales bacterium | reverse complement strand
CGACCTCGATCATCCTCACCCCCCCGCCCGAGGCGACGTCGACCGAAGCCGCGTAGAGGTCATCCTCCAGTGGGCGCCCGGCAGCGAGCATCACGGAGCAGCCTTCCTCCCAGTAGTCGGAGAGGTAGCCCGACTCCCTGCCGATCTCTCCGGGCAGCTCCTTGCCGATCTCCAGGCCGCCCCCGCCGCAGGCGGTAAGAGCCAGGAGCATCGCCGCCGTTACCGTGATGGCCCTTCTCAACATCTCATGGACTCCTTTCGCTGTCTTGGCTCCTGCTGCGACTGCTGCTGGATGGGCAGAGCGAGGACAGCCCGCAGTCGGGGCAGCGAGGCCTGACAGGCCTGCAGACCAGTTGACCGAAGCGGACCATCAGAGGATTCACCGAGCTCCAGCGCGAGGGCGGCAGGAGCCGTGCGAGCGCCGCTTCCGTCTGGGCCGGCCTTCGGGTCCTGACCAGCCCGAGCCTGTTGCTTATCCTGTGTACGTGAGTATCCACACATATGGCGGGAACGTCAAAAGCCACCGAGAGCACGAGAGCCGCGGTCTTCCTTCCTACTCCCGGAAGTGCAAGCAGCCCGGCCTCGTCTGCAGGCACGACTCCGCCGTGCGTATCGATGATGGCTCCGGACAGCGCGATCAACTGCCCGGCCTTCCTCCGGTAGAAGCCGGCCGGAGCGAGCAGCCCCTCTATCCGGGAGCGGCCCAGGGCGAGCATGCTCGCCGCGTCCGGTGCTCGAGCCAGAAGCTCCGAGCTGACACGGGACGTGACGGGGTCCCTGGTCCTCTGGCTGACGATCGTGGAAACAAGGACGTGAAACGGGTCCTCACGGAACCCCGGCACCGCAAGTGACGCACCTTCGAGCTCTGGCATGCGGAGGAGCCTGTCGAGCACCTCGACCGCCCTTCGGGACTCCTCAGGAAGAGCTCTCACTCCGCTCGCGCACGATCGAGAAGCTCACTCCTCCGCCGGGGCTCCCGGCGAGCGAGAAGCTCATGCGACCGGTCAGGATGGCCCGGAGGTCCTCGCCCATCACATCCTGCCGCCAGCCCTCCAGGCCGGGCAGCGTCCCCAGGCGGTCAGCGTCCCTGGCACCGAGCGCAGCCAGGGAGTCCAGCAGGTCGCCCGGCAGGAGGACGGTCCTGGCTATCCCGAGCTCGGATGCTCTGCTCTTGGCGTAGATCCTGAGCACGTCCCTGCGAGCGGAGGCGCCGGGCGGCATTCGCCTGCGGGTGTCTCCGGGAATGTCCGGCGAAGGATGAGCGAGCGCCCTCGATACGAGACGGGCTATCTCCTCGCCCCGGCTCTCCACGAGGCCACCGGGAAGGCCCCTCAGAGTACGAAGGCTCTCCACGGAGGTCGGCGACATCGAGGCTATCCGCTGGAGGACGCCATCCGACACCACTCGGTTCCTGGGTCTGTCCTCCCTGCGAGCCGTCTCCTCCCGCCATCTCACGAGCTCCCAGAGCACAGCCTCGCCTCCCTTGCGCCTCAGCCGCGCCGAGGACCGGACCCTGGAATAGATGGACTCGACCCCCGTCTCGTAGGTCCGGGGAAGGCTGAGGTGAGCCATCTCGTCCAGGCACCACTCGAGCCTCCCTGACTCCAGTAGCATCCCTCTCAACCGGGAGTAGAGGGCAAGGAGATGCCTGACATCGTCCAGGGCATAGGTGAGCTGCTCGTCCGATAGCGGGCGTCTCGACCAGTCGCTCATGGAGAAGCTCCTGGGGAAAGGGATGCCACAGACCTCCCCGAGCAGGAAGGTCAGGCCGCATTGCTCCCCATACCCCAGGAAGGATGCCGCTATCTGGGTATCGAAGACGCTCTCGACCTCGACCCCTGCTTCCCTTCTCAGGATCGCTATGTCGTTGCGGGCGGAATGGATAGCCTTGACGATCCCGCGGTTTCCCAGGACCCTTCCGAGCGGCGACAGGTCCTCGAACTCCAGAGGATCCAGCGCGTAGCAGGCATTCCGGGTCGAGATCTGGACGAGGAAGAGCTCCGGGTAGTAGCGCTTCTCCCCGTGGAACTCCGTGTCGACTCCTATCACCTCCTGGGACTCGATCTCCCGCAGAAGCCGCTGCAGACGCTCGGGAGTCCGTATCAGCGTCTCGTCGCGCCTGGGCTCCTCGCTGCCTTTTCTCGCGTGCTTGCCGGGGACCTCGCCACTGCTCATGGGCCGTTCGAGTCCTCGTTTCCCTCTGCGGATGGACCGGGAGGCTCCGTCGCGGAAGACTCGAGCCATCGCCCGGTCACTGCTTCGGAGCCGCTCGCCGCATCGTGCCAAGGGCAGAACACCTGTCCGTCCCTTATCTCGTAGTAGGAGTAGCCATGGTCCGGACAGCGGTACCCCCCCCTCTGTCCGAAGACCCCCTCGCTGTTCCTCCAGACGTCGTCCAGAGACTCCGGGAAGGGGTAACCGGCTTCCAGGTAGAGCTCAAGGACCCTCAGGACCTCCTCCCGTCTCGCCGAGCACCGCTCATCTCCCAGAGCCAGCCCATCTCCCAGATGCCCGGCCGGGCAGGCAAGCCTTCCGGCGCTCTCTTCCAGGACGTAGGGTCTGCCCGACCAGGGGCAACTGAAGCTCCCGGCCGGCTCTCCGGCCAGGACGGCGGGGATCACGCTCTCCCGGGCGTAGTCGCGGCATTCCATGGCTGCGGCGGCCAGCAAGCCATCCAGGCTGCTATCTCCCGACACCCTGAGCCCAGGTCCGCCGGGCCTGAGCCATATGGTCCTGGTCCGGCCATCCTCGAACAGGACGGACAGGATCCTGCCCCGCTCGTCCACCCTGCCTATCCTCGTGTGCCGTATCCGACCGGGCGGTCCAGAGAGGGGAGCCAGGCGGTCCGCAAGCACGAGTGATTGCAGGCTGTCGGTCAGAAGGGACCATGCACCCGGCAGATCTCCACTGCGGGTTCTCTCCAGGTAGGAGAGGGCGGTGCTGCTGATGAGCAGGCCCCTGCTGCCTGGTCTCGCCGCCAGGGCCAGGGCCAGGCAGAGGGCCGGCAGCATCGGAAGCAAGAGCGCTCGCGGCAGGCGTCGCGGCATGGATCAGCGACCCGATGACCCGAGCCCCAGCAGGCTTCCGAAGTCCAGCCCCAGGCCCTGGATCATGATTCCCCACTCCTTGAAGGTGTTCTCCCCGCTGATGCGGTAGTAGACGTCCGCCACCAACTGGAGCTGAGTGTTGTCGAGGGAGAACCCTCCGCGGAAATCGAGGGCGGAGACGCTGCTGTGCTCTATCTCCTCGCTGACGCCATCCAGCTCTGATTCCGTGTTGCCCCGGGAGGAGTACTCGAGCCCGGCCCTGACCTCGAGCTCGGGGTTGACGGGAAGCACCAGGAAGCCGGTGCCCCTGAGCTCTATGGGCGGGGTGGTCGTGGCGGAGTCCCTGCGGGTCCCGGGCACCAGGTCCCAGGCACCGAAGGAGTAGCGCAGGCCGAGCGTCCCCTGCAGGTGAAAGGCGCTCGAGGCTGCATGGTCAACGGTGACGGCACCATCCAGCGCCCAGTGGGGATCGCCCTCCGTGTAGTCCCCAGTCTCGAGGTAGCCCTTGAACGGGATCCGGACCGCGCCCCGGAGTATCACCTGAGGGTTCCTCTCGATCCAGCCCTCGAGAGTGACCCAGGGATCGCTTATTCCGCCGCCTATGGAGTCGGAGGGCCCGGATACCTGCAGGTACATCGGGATGATGACGCCGATGGTGTGACTCCTCGTCAACCCGTAGCCCCCGATGAAGCTCATCCTGATGACGCTCAGAGCGCTGCTGAGGTCTTCCAGATGGCTCTCGCCCGTGGAGTCGGTCATCCAGACCTGCTTCGAGGAGAAGAAGCCGAACGCCATCCGGCCCTCGGCACCGAGCATCGGCAGGACCTCGGTCCTGTTGCTGTAGTAGAGGGGGTCGTAAGCAGTCGCCATGCCGACGGCCAGGACCGCCAGCAGGCTGCAGAGCGCTCCAGTTCTCATGCCTGTCAACACCTTCCCGGCATGCCACGGCCCCCGGGAGCGGGCACGCCCTCAGAATCTGACGTCGAAGCCGCGCTGGACGGAGTCGGGCGGTTCCTCGAAGGCCGAGAGCTCCGAGACATGCGCCCCGCCCGGGCCGCGCCTGCAGAGATCGATCATCTCACCGACCCGCTCGGAGTCGCCCCGGACAACCATCTCGACGCTGCCGTCGCCGCGGTTCCTGACCCATCCATCGAGACCCAGGCGGGAGGCAACGGATCTGGTCCAGTAGCGGAAGCCCACTCCCTGGACCAGCCCTCTCAGTACTACCCTGCGCGCGATGATTCGATCCATGTCCACTCCGCTCGTGAATCTCTCACAAGTCGTTCGGGGCTGTCAACGACGGCATGGCATGGTCCCGCAGGTCATTGCCACACGGACATCCGCTTGCTTACAATAGTGTGAGATTCGCGCTGGCATTCCTGGAGTCTTCACGAAGCAGTGTCAGCAGGGCTTTCGTTTCGAGAGGGGGAGAGTATGCGGCGTTTTCTTCTACTGCTCCTGTGCCTGGCTGTCGTCGGCAGTGCCATGGCGCTGCCGTCCTACTATGGCTACAGGGGCGTTGCCAGAGTGGTCGACGCCAGACCCATGAAGCAGGGTGGCATCGCTTTCGGACTCATCTCGAGGTACGGGACGAGCACGGATGAGTTCGTGGATGTGATCTGGGCGAATCCGAACATCTACCCCGCAGGGGTCGACACCCTCGACCTCCGGG
>JAFGKQ010000225.1 GCA_016928495.1 Candidatus Fermentibacterales bacterium | reverse complement strand
TGGAGCCGTGTGGGGGGGCTCCGTGTAAGGATGGGCATGCATGCCGGGGAGGCCGAGGCGCGAGCGGGCGACTATTTCGGCACCGCGGTCAACCGTGCCGCCAGGATCATGTCGGCGGCATGGGGCGGCCAGGTCCTGCTCAGCGATGAGGCCGCCGGTCTGCTTGGGCTTCCCGAAGGCGCTTCCCTCGTAGATCAGGGCGCCCATACTCTCAAGGACCTGCTGGAGCCTCAGCGGCTGTTCTCACTGGATCATCCGGACCTTCCCCTGAGAGAGTTCCCACCGCTCAGGACGATCTCCTCGAGGCCCCAGAACCTCCCCCGGCAGCCCACAGCGTTCGTCGGCAGGGAGAGGGAGATCGACCAGATGCGCAACATGCTCGAGGGCAATCCCGACTGCAGGCTCGTGACGCTGCTGGCTCCCGGCGGGGCCGGCAAGACGAGACTGGGCCTCCAGGCCGCCGCGGAATGCATCGAGAGCTTCCGTGACGGTGTCTTCTTCGTGCCCCTCGAGGACCTCGAGTCGGGCTTCCTGATAGCTCCCGCCCTCGCGTCGGCTCTGGGCTTCTCGTTCTCCGGCTCCAGGCAGGAGATGGACCAGCTCCTGGCACACATGTCAGGCAAGGAGATGCTCCTCATCCTCGACAACTTCGAGCATCTCACATCCGAGGCCGCCATCGTCTCCTCCATACTGAGGTCCTCCGACCGGATAAAGGTCCTGGTCACGTCGCGCCACCGGCTCTCGCTGAGGGAGGAGTGGATATTCGAGCTCTCCGGGCTCGGGATGCCGGAGGGCGAGTGCGCGGACGTACGGGACCTCCTGGAGCACGAGGCCACCAGGCTGTTCGTGCAGAACGCCAGGAGGGTGGATCCGGCGTTCGATCCCTCTGCTCCGGCTGAGGTCCGGAGCGTGGCGCGGATATGCTCCATGGTCGAGGGACTGCCCCTTGCCATAGAGCTGGCCTCGACCTGGGTGCGGATGCTGTCCTGCGTCGAGATAGAGCAGGAGCTCGAGAAGAGCATGGAGCTGCTGCAGGCCTCCCTGGCGGATCTGCCGGGCAGGCAGCGGAGCATACGGGCTGTCTTCGACTACTCCTGGCAGATGCTCTCCGATGAGGAGCGAAGGGCTCTGAGCAGGGTCTCGGTCTTCAGGGGGGGGTTCGACAGGCAGGCGGCCGCCGAGGTCGCGGGAACGAGCCTCATGCCCCTCTCGAGGCTGATCGACAAGTCGCTCATACGCCGCTCCTCGTCCGGGCGGTTCGAGTTCCACGGGCTGCTCAGGCAGTTCGCCGAGGAGAGGCTCGCCTCTCTGCCCGGGGAAACGGGGCTCGAAGCCCTCCTGGATAGTCACTGCCACTACTACGCCAGGCTCCTGGAGTCGACCAGGAAGAACCTGGAGGGTGGCGGCCAGAGCGACGCGCTCGACCAGATAGCCCTCGAGCTGGATAACGTGCGGGCGGGCTGGAGGCGCGCCCTGGCGATGCGCGATCCATCCCTGGTCTCGACCTACACTCAGGGCCTTTCGAGGTTCTACGAGATGAGGAGCAGGTTCCGGGAGGGCCTGGAGCTCTTCACCGAGGGTGCGCATGAGCTGGAGAGGGACGGCGGGCGCCTGGCGGAAGCGGCACCCGAGCATCGTGCGATCCTCGGCTCCATGATCCAGAAGCAGGGCCTGTTCAGCCTCTACCTGGCGGGTTACGACGAGGCCGGCGCCCTGCTGACCAGGGCCATGGAGATCTTCCGCGGGACCGGCTCGACGCTCGAGGTCGCCACGTGTCTCAAGCTGCTGGGCAACGTCAGCTTCAGGAAGGGGGACCTCGCGGAGGCCAGGGACATCTGGACCAGGAACCTGGAGATGCTCAGGAAGACGGGCAGCAGCACCGGGATGGCGACGGCCCTCTCCAACCTCGGCAGCATCACGCGCACGATGGGCGAGTTCGACAGGTCCAGGGAGTTCTACCAGGAGGCCCTGGAGATGGCCAGGGAGTCGGGGGACCACTTCAGCGAGGCTGGCATCCTCTCGAACCTCGGCTCCCTCGCCGAGTCCGTGGGGGAGTACGCATGGGCGAGGGAGCTGTTCGGGAGCAGCCTTGAGATCAGGCGCGAGATCGGCGACCGCAAGGGCATAGCGACTGCTCTCACGTGGCTGGGGGAGCTGACCAGGGAGAGCGACGCGGACGGCGCCAGGCGGCTCTATGAGGAAGCGCTGGAGATCCAGCGGGAGATAGGCGACAGGGCGGGGGCGGCACGCTCGTATAGCTGCATGGGCGAGCTCTCCCTGGCGGGCGACGACCTGGAAGGAGCCGAGAGGCTGTTCGGCCTGGCCTACGAGCTCTCCAGGGAGGTCGGCAACAACTGGGGAGTGGCCACGACGCTCGAGAACCTGGGCCGTCTCAGCTTCACCAGGGGCGAGGCGGGAGCCGCGCTCGAGCAGCTGTCGCAGAGCCTCGAGCTCCACAGGAAGATAGGAGAGGCGAGGGCGATCGTGAGGGTCCAGGGCTTCACGGGCCAGGTGTTGCTGGCTCTGGGCAGGGTCGAGGAAGCCTCCCCGGTGATCCGAGAGGGCCTTTCCTCGGCCGTGTCGCTCGGGCTGCTCGACAGGACGAGTGATCTGCTCCTCGGGGCGGCCGGTGTGCTGCTGGCGAAGGGGCGTGGGGAAATGGCGGCCCGCTGCGCGGCGGCCGTGCAGGGCCGTGATCTGGGGAGATGGACCTCCAGGCGCCTGGAGGAGCTCATGGCGATGCTCCCCGGTCCTGTCCCCCCGGTGCCACCGCCCGAAGAGGCGCCCGAGCACGTCAGGACGGTCCTTTCGGAGGTTCTGGAGGCTCTCGGCGGTACTCACGCCCAGGGGCAGGAGGAAGGGAAATGAGGCCCGGCGAAGGTCATGGGCACTGGTTCGAGGACGACCTCTTCTGGGAGTCCCACTGGCCGCTGATGTTCCCGGAGGAGGTCATGGAAGCAGCCTCCGGGCAGGTGGACCAGCTCGTTGCGCTGACCTCCGCGCGTAGCGGCGAGAAGGTGCTGGACTTGTGCTGCGGCCCTGGCAGGCACTCGATCGAGCTGGCCAGGCTCGGGTTCCGGGTGACCGGCGTGGACAGGACGAGGGCCTTTGTGGAAGCCGCAGGGAAGTCCGCTCTGGAGCAGGGGCTCGACATCGAGTGGGTCGAGTGCGACATGAGGGATTTCGAGAGGGCCAACGGATTCGACATCGCGGTAAGCATGTACACGTCCTTCGGGTACTTCGAGGATGTCGCCGATGACCTGAGGGTGCTCGCGAACGTTCGCAGGAGCCTTCGTCCCGGGGGACGCCTGCTCATCGAGATCATGGGCAAGGAGGTCCTGGCCAGGATATTCCAGGAGCGAGGCTGGTCCGAGCACGACGGGCTCGTCCAGCTCCAGGAGAGACGGGTCACCGACAACTGGAGCATGATGCACAACAGATGGATCCTCTTCCCGCGGGAGGGGGGTGAGCCGAGGGAGTACGTTGTAAGGCACAGGATCTACTCCGCGGTGGAGCTGATCGGTCTCCTGGAGAGGGCGGGGTTCGAAGACTGCTCCGCCTTTGGCGGCCTCGACGGTTCGGCCTACGACCAGAACGCCGGGAGGCTCGTCGTTCTAGGAAGGGTCTCCGTCTGAGCTCCGGCATGCCTCGCATGGCGACCATTCCGACACCATGACGGGAACACTGGTAAACGCAGCAGCAGTGCTGGCGGGTGGAAGCCTGGGCCTGCTGCTCCACAGCAGGATCCCGCAAAGGCTGAGCAGGGCCGCGTTCGAGGCCATAGGCCTGTTCACGCTGGCTCTCGGGTTCTCGATGGCCATCAGGACTCACAGCTTCCTCGTCGTGATTCTCTCCGTGGTGGTGGGCGCGCTCGTCGGCTCTGCCGTCCATCTGGAGCGCGGAGCAGAGAGGATCGGTGACAGGCTCAGAGCAAGGCTGGGCAGCCGCGACTCGCGCTTCACCGAGGGCATGGTGTCTGCCTTCATGCTCTTCTGCATGGGCTCGATGACAGTGCTCGGTGCTCTCGAAGAAGGGCTTGGCAACGGTTGCGACCTCCTCCTGGCCAAGTCCCTGCTGGATGGCTTCGCCTCGCTCGCGCTGGCCTCCGCCATGGGGGTGGGCGTCCTGTTCGCGATCTTCCCGCTCCTGCTCTACCAGGGCGGGCTGACGCTGCTCGGCAGGCTGCTCGAGGGCGGGCTTCCGGTTGCCGCGGTCGACGAGATGAGCGCTGTCGGGGGGGTCCTCCTGCTCGGCCTGGGGATCAGGATACTCGAGCTGAGGAAGGTCAGCGTGCTGGACCTCCTGCCCGCCCTGCCCCTGGCAGTCCTCTTCCACTTCCTCCTCTAATTATGGGGACACATCACTTATCTTTCGAGTCCGCTCTGCCGGACAGACGGTGCCTCGCGAAACGGAAAGGGGCTCCAATGGACGTCAGACAGGCCATAGAGCAGAGGAGGGCCTACAGGGCACTGGACCCCGCAGAGGCCGGTCCCGGGCTCGCCAAGGAGCTGGCCCGCTGTGCCGGGCTCTCCGCGTCGTGCTACAACAACCAGCCCTGGAGATTCGTGTTCGTGTACGACCCCGGGGTACTGGCCGGGCTCTTCGAAGCACTGCCCGGCGGCAACTCGTGGGCCAGGCGGGCCTCCATGCTCGTGGTCGTCTGCAGCAGACCCGATCTGGACTGTGTGGTGGGGGAGAGGCAGTACTTCCTGTTCGACACGGGGATGGCGGTCTCCGCGATGGTCCTCAGGGCAACGGAGATGGGTCTGGTCGCTCATCCCATCGCCGGCTACGACGAGAAGGCGGTCAAGAACGCCCTGGGTATCCCGGCTGACATGACCGCGATTGCCCTGGTCGTAGTCGGAAGACACGCATCCGGAGAGGTCCCCGGTCTCTCCGAGAAGCAGATGCGGGTGGAGGCCGCGCGCCCCGAGAGGCTCCCGCTGCGCGAGTACTGCTTCCTGAACAGGTGGGGTCTGGGCGACTGAGCTATGCTGCCTTGGCTCCTCGCACGGCACTGCAGGTATATTCGCAGGTCCGGAATCGGACGATGGGTCACTGTCGAGCAACGGAGGCGATTGCCTTGAAGGCTGTCCTCAGAGTAGGCCTCTACGCGCTGGCGGGGCTGGTCTCGCTGTTCCTCATCGCCTCCCTCGCCCGCGAGATGACGATGGTCTCCGCTATCGGCCGAACCGGCGACATCTGGACCTTCTTCGAGATCACGGACTCCACGAGCACAGTCGCCGAGGTGGACTCGACCGACTTCCTGTCACCCCCCTACCCCTCGGCAGGAGACACCCTGGTCTCGATCAACGGCGTGCCCGTCTCTACAGAGACCTACTTCGGGTTCTTCAACACATCGACCGAGCCCGGCAACGAGTACGTCCTCAGGTTCAAGAGGCCGGAGAACCTCCTGGGCAAGATCTCCTCACCGCTTCTCGACGTGGTGCCCATGTCCGAGAGCATACGGGCTCCCCTGCTGGGGATCCTCAGGATGGAGCAGACCTACACCACGGTCGTCAGGACACGATCGATACCGTCTGCGCTGCTTGCACAGCTCCTGCTCATGATGCTGCTGAGGCTGCTCCTTGCCGCAGCCTATCTGGCCGTACCGCTCTGGGCCTTCTTCAGGAGGCCTGACTCGCGCGGCATGAGGATCCTGCTGCTGTTCTGCATGGCCATCGTCCTCGAGATGGTCGTCTACAAGGGGTTCATCTCCGAGCACTACGCCTCGTTCGACATCCCGATGCATGGCGTGCTCGCAAAGACCCTCGGCCTTCTGGGGCTGTTCTACCCCGCTTTCTGGCTGAACCTCCAGCTGGTGTTCCCGAGCCCGAGACGGGTGATGGCGAAGGCGCCGGTGCCCGCGACGCTGGTCTGCTACCTTCCGCAGCTCGCGATGATCCTCATGCAGATCCTGGGAAGGCCTCACGTCCTCGGCGAGCGGTTCTTCCCCATAGCCGCGACGGTTCAGGTGGTGCTCGGGCTGGGACTGCTCACGCAGAGGTTCCTGGGGAGTCCCTCCACCCTGGAGAAGCGTCAGTCCAGACTGGTTCTCTGGGGTGCGGCTCCCGCGCTGCTGCTTCACTTCCTCATCGTCTGGCTGGGCATGGGCAGGGATTCGCTCCTGGGCGGGCTGAGCGTTGTCCAGAGGCTCGCGGTCAGCAACCTGGACTTCCTCGTTCTGCTCCTGATACCTCTATCTCTTGCCTACGCCTTCGGGCGCTACCGCCTGATGGAGGTTGAGGGCAAGCTCAAGCGGGGCACCGCGTTCGTGGCGGCAAGCGCGCTGCTTCTCATTGCCTTCATCGCGGCGTTGTTCGGAGTGGGCAGGCTTCTTCTCGACTACTTCGGCATAGAGAGCAGGACTCCTACTTTCGTCATAGGCCTGGGCCTGGCCCTGGGGTTCGTCCCGGCCCAGAGGAAGCTCCGCAGCTTCATGCAGCAGGCCTTCTACCCCGAGCGAAGGCGACTGAGAGCTCTTCTGCAGGAGTTCCTGGAGAGCGCACCCTCCATAGGCGACAGGTCAGCTTTCTGGAAGAGCCTGGAGGCAAGGCTCGAGGATGGCCTGGGATGCACCGGTGCATACCCTCTCCTGCTGGACGAGCCCGGAGGACGTCTTCTGCTCGAGGGGGAGACCCCGACGCCCTTCGAGCCCGGATCCGGCCTCGGGGCGATGATGAGAGCCGCCCGGCAACCCTTGATGGTCGACGAGGTCCTCGCAAGCGGGATCACGGAGGTGCCCCCGGAGGAAGAGGCCTGGCTCCGGCGGAACGGGATAGCCGTGATGCTCCCTCTCGGCTATGGGGACCGGATGCTCGGGCTGCTCTGCCTGGGAAGGAAGCCCAGCCAGGAGGACTACGAGCCCGTTGATCTGGCCATGATCAGGTCTCTGGCTCCGCAGATCGCGCTCGCCGGGGAGAACCTGCGGTTGATAGAGGACAAGCTCAACAGGCGCAGGATGGAAGAGCAGCTCAGGTTCGCCAGGCGGATCCAGGAGAGCCTGCTCCCGACAACGCTTCCGGACACGGGCAGGGTGGAGCTGGCCGCGAGCTCCCGTTCCTGCCTCGAGGTCGCCGGCGACTACTACGATGTGCTCTCTCTCGAGGACGGCAGGATCGCCATTGCCATAGGGGATGTCGCCGGCAAGGGGGCGGGGGCGGCGCTGCTGATGGCCAACCTGCAGGCGTCCCTGCGGACGGCGATGTCCGTCGGCGGAAGGCTCGACAGCATCATCTCGACCATGAACAGGCAGCTTCACGAGAGCACTCCGTCGGAGATGTTCGCCTCGTTCTTCGTCGGCATCCTCGACCCCGATGAGTGCGTGATGGAGTACGTCAACGCCGGGCACAACCCCCCGGTTCTCATATCCCCCGGAGGTGATCGTACCGAGCTGGACACGGGCGGGTTGCTGCTGGGAGTGTCGAGGCAGTCCGAGTACAGCGTCGGGCAGGTCGAGCTCGATTCCGGCAGCCTCCTGCTGATGTTCACCGACGGCATCACCGAGGCCTTCGATGAGAACGGCGACGAGTTCGGTCTGGAGAGGCTTCTGCGAACGGTGGAGGGTCACAGGGAGCACCCATTGGAGGAGCTCGTCAGGTCCATCGAGAGCCAGGTCGACGAGTTCAGGCGCGGGGCTCCGGTCATGGACGACCAGACGCTCGTTCTGGCCAGGACCTCTGCTGCCTCTCCGGGAGGCTCGAAACCGGGGCGGGCTGCTCCCGAAAGCTGGAGGTCATGAAGTCTATCGAGGAGGGAAGGGAGTTCCTCAGGGCAACAGCCTGGGAGGACACGTCCGGGCTGGAGTCCGATCAGTCCAGGAGTATCCCGCATCCTCCGCAACAGAAGCCGATCCCGGAGGGCGCGGATCTGGTCGGCCTGCCGTCCCCCGACGGGGCGTCCGTAGTGAGGTCGGACATCGCGAGGGTCATGGGAGCCAGGAGGAGCAGGCGCGAGTTCCTGGACAGACCGGTGAGCCTCGAGCAGCTCTCGTTCCTGCTATGGGCCACCCAGGGAATGAAGCGGCTCGTGGGCGGCGGCGCGGCGAGCCTGAGGACCGTGCCTTCAGCGGGAGCAAGGCACCCGTTCGAAACCTACCTCCATGTCAGAGCGGTCGAGGGACTCGATCCCCCGGGCGTCTACCGCTACCTGCCGGTCGAGCACTGCCTCTACCTGGTCAGGGAGGGTGACCGGGGACCCGAGCTCACACGGGGATGCCTGGGTCAGTCCTTTGCCGGCACCTGCCCAGTCTGCTTCATCTGGTCGGCCGTTCCCTACAGGACCGAGTGGCGCTACTCCGTTCTCTCCCCGAAGATCATCGCCATCGACTCCGGCCACGTCTGCCAGAACCTCTACCTCGCAGCGGAGGCGCTCGGCCTGGGAACCTGCGCCATCGCCGCCTATCACCAGACCCTCATGGACCGGCTCGTGGGACTGGACGGCAGGGATGAGTTCGTGATCTACGTCGCCCCGGCAGGCTGGCCCGTGCGTCGCGAGGGAGACGAGTGATGGGCTCGCAGAGGGCTGCCCTGCTGGTCCTCGGCATTCTCCTCCTGCTCGTCGGACTGGTATTCCTCGTCGGCAGCTCCGTCTCGAACACCGTTCCCAGGCTGGTGGTGGGTCTGGTCTCTTGCCTGGCAGGCGGGTTCCTGATCAGCCTCGCCGTCAGGGCGAGGGCCTCCGCGTCCCGGGATGCCGGCACCATGAGAGTAGAGATCGGAGGCGAGATCGAGATGATGCAGCTGGAGTGCCGCGAGTGCGGTGCGCCGATATCGGCGAGCGAGGGGACGAAGATCGTGCATGGAGCCGTGTTCGTGGTGTGTCCCTACTGCCATGCGGAGTATCAGCTCGAGGAGCAGCCCAAGTGGTGAGGCCTGCCGTTCCCGTGCTGCTCCTGACGGTGCTTCTGGCGCCAGTCAGCGCCCAGGACTACTCGTTCTCCGTGCCCGAGATGGTGTGCAACGTCTCGATAGAACGGGACCGCAGCCTCGAGATCTACTACGAGATCGACTTCTCCTGCGACCCCGGAGCCCACCCGATAGACGTAGTCGACATCGGCATGCCCAGCGAGGACCATGACCCGGGCGACTGCGCCGCCGAGATAGACGGTCACACGCTTACCGATATCAGGCGGTCGACCTGGGTGGATGCCGGCGTGGAGGTCCACCTTGGTTCTCACGCAATCCGTCCGGGTGAGTCCGGAACGTTTCGCTTCAGCGGGACCAACGGCGAAATGGTCTTCCTCGACTCCGACGACCCTGCCACCATGGCCTCCGTCGAGTTCACCCCGACCTGGTTCGACGGCTCTGCCGTCCACGGCACCGGGGACCTCGTCCTCAGGATCCAGTTCCCGGAGGGCGCCGGCCCGGAGGAAGTCCGGCACCATGGCAGGGGCTTCACCGACTCCCGGGTCGGCGAGAACGGACGAGTTGTGTACGAGTGGGCCGAGAGATGGAACGCCTCCGGGCCTTTCCAGGTGGGTGTCTCGTTTCCCGCGGCCTGCGTCTCCGGTCCCCTCTACGACAGGCCTGCCGCCGTCGCGCGCAGGACCCGCTCCGGAGGAGGCCCCGACCTGGGGCCCCTTCTGGCCTTCCTCTTCCCTGTTGCCTTCATACTGTTGCTGTTCAGCCTGTTGCTGCGCATCGACAGGGCCAGGAAGCGCAAGTACCTGCCGCCGAAGATCGGTGTCGAAGGGATCGGGATCAAGCGTGGGCTCACCGCTCCCATGGCAGCTCTGCTCATGGAGCTGGGGCTTGATCTCGTCATCAGGCTGGTGATCTTCGGCATGGTCCTCAAGGGCATCCTCGAGGCCGGGAGGAGAGGGGAGCGCGTCATACTCCGGGTTACCGGGAAGCAAGGCGACGCGGGCTCCCTGCGACCCTACGAGAAGGCCCTCCTGGACGCCGCGATCTGCGATGCGGCCGGGGTGATCGGCAGCTTCGACCGGGATCTCCTGCGCCGTGCCGTCATCGGCATGATCGAGGACCTGAACACGAAGATGAAGGGCTTCTCGAGGAGGGAGACCAGGGACTACTACGAGAGCATCGTAGCCAGGGCATGGAAGGCCGTCAGGGAGAACCAGTCCTCCGAGGCGGCGGCCGAGCTGGTCCAGTCCGAGCTGCCCTGGCTGATGATGGACGAGGACTTCGAGGGGAAGGTAGAGAGCCTCGGACCGCTGCCCATGCCGCTGCTTCCCGTTTGGGGCGGGCTGTATACGAGCGCGGGGGCAGCCGGCGGAACCGGCTTCCAGAGCATCGCCGAGTTCTGCGGCAACATCGCCTCCTCACTCGAGGGAGCCGCCGACTCCCTGATCGGCTCGCTCGGGAGCTTCACCTCCTCGGTCACCGCCGTGACCAATCCGATCCCGGCCTCCGGGGGAAGGAGCTACTCCGGCGGGAGCAGCTGCGCGTGCGCCTGTGCATGTGCCGGCTGCGCCTGCGCTTGCGCCGGGGGGGGGCGCTGATGTTCCGTTCGGGCCAGCGCGTGATAGCTCCTCCCGGGCTCCACCACTTCAGGGCCGGTGACGGGCTCGAGGGTTGCAGGATGCACCTCAGGGTGGAGGGCGACGGAAGCGGGATCCTCCTCTTCGAGGCCTCCAGGGTGCTCCATCTCAACCGGACTGCGACCGACATGGCCTACCTGATCCTCAGCGGCCTCGGAACGGACTCGGTCGTCAGAAGGCTGCGGCGGGCCTACAGGGGCGTGTCGAAGGCCGGGCTGATCGCCGATCTCTCCTCCGTGCGCGAGGCGATCGAGTGCATCTCCACAGACAGGGCGGTCTGCCCAGTGACCTACCTGGGTCTCGATCGCATCGAGCCCTTCAGCACACCGGTCACTGCGCCCTACAGGGCCGATCTGGCGCTTACCTACAGATGCAACGTCGCCTGCGCCCACTGCTACAACCCGAAGTCTCGCGCGGGGACGAAGGAGCTCTCTCTGGAGGAGTGGCGCCAGGCGATGAGGAAGCTCTGGGGGGCCGGCGTTCCGCATGTTGCCTTCACCGGCGGTGAGCCGACCCTCAGGGATGATCTGCCGGATCTGGTCGGAAGCGCCGAGGCGATCGGCATGGTCACCGGGCTTCTCAGCAACGGCGTCAGGCTGGCCGACGCCGGGCTTGTCGGAAGACTCGCGGACGAGGGGCTGGACTACGTCCAGATCACGCTCGAGTCGGCGGACCCGGGCGTGCATGACTCGATGGTCGGCGCCAGCGCACACGAGAAGACCGTGACGGGATTGCGCAACTGCATCGGCCGCGGGCTGTACTGCGTCACCAACACCACGATCACCAGGCAGAACGCGGGCACGCTGGAGTCGACCCTGGACCTGATCGCCGGCCTGGGCCTTCGGTCGGCTGCCTTCAACTCCATCATCCACAGCGGCAGGGCCGTCAGCGGGAGCGGGGGGGCGGACCGTTTCGAGCTTCCGATCGAGGAACTCTCCTTGGTGCTCCGGGCGCTCCACGAGAAGGCGGATGACCTGGGCCTCAGGCTGATCTGGTACACTCCCACGAGGTACTGCGAGCTGGATCCCGTGGAGCTCGAGCTCGGACCGAAGAGATGCACCGCAGGGCTGTACAACATCTGTGTCGAGCCGGACGGCGAGGTCCTGCCCTGCCAGAGCTACTACGAGAGCGCCGGCAACATACTACGCGAAGGCTGGGAGGCAATCTACGGCAGTCCTCTCATGAGGGGCATCCGTGAGAGGACCTGGATCGAGGAGGAGTGCAGGAGCTGCGACAGGCTCGATCTCTGCGGCGGGGGCTGCCCTCTCTCGCTGAAGGATCGCCCGGGGTCCGGCCTGCCGCTGCGCTGCGCCGACTCGATGTCGAACCCGTCCTGAGCCTTGCCTGGCGAACGGCTGCTCCGGCATATCTGCGCGAGGCAGTTCGAGGAGCTGGGGCCCCTCCGCAGGAGGGTGCTGTCGCTGCTTCCCCTTTCCCGGTGCGCAACCATCCTGGATGCCGGCTGCGGGACGGGGCTGCTGCTCGAGGAGCTGTCCGGGCTGACCGAGGCAAGGCTGCTCGGCATCGATGCGGATCCGGCGTTACTGCTCGAGGCCGCAGCCCGATGTGATTCAGGGAGGTGCGATCTCCGCGAGGCCGACCTCGAATCCTCGCGCCTCCCCGACTGTGACCTGGTAGTCTCCTCCCACATCCTGGGATTCCTGAGGCATCCCGGAGGCTTCCTGAGAAGGGCGCGGAGAGCGCTTCGTCCGGATGGCCTCTACGGCGTGCTCTGCGAGTACGATCTCTGCGCCGTCAGGTGCGAAGGGAATCCCCGCCTGCCTCCCCTGCTCCTGGAGGCTCTCGTCGCCAGGGGCATGCAGCCGGGCAACACGTCCCGGATGGACGAGCTCTTCGAGAGGGCCGGATTCAGCAGAGTGCACGGGGGGATCGAAACGCAGAGGCCGCGAGCACCCGCTCCGGAGTTTCTGGAGGAGCTCGGACTGGATGAGGGAGAGTGGGGCTCCCGCATGATCGTCTGGCCCGTGCGCTGGGGCATCTACTCGGCGGGCTGACTGCTGGGACCGGAGTTGCGGTCTCCCGGACGGATCATATATTAGGTGCAAATATATCGTAAGGATATATTCCAGAAAGGCTGAACATGCCCCGAAGGAGAGGCGCTACCCGCTACGCGATACTGGGGATGCTGAACGAGAGCCCCATGTCCGGTTACGATGTCAAGAAACGGATCGAGACCGATCTCGGCCATTTCTGGCGCGAGAGCTACGGCAAGATCTACCCGGAGCTCAGGAAGCTGGTCCTGGACGGCCTGGCCACCGTCAGGACCCAGGACCAGGAGGGCCGTCCCAGCCGCAAGGTCTACACGATCACCGTCAACGGCATGGTGGACCTCAGGAAGTGGGCCTCACAGGCCCCGCCCGACCTGCTCGATACGGGCGAGCTTCTTCTGAAGATTTACCACGGCCACCTGGTCTCCTCCGCGAACACGGCCTCGCTTCTGCGGAAGGCGCTCCAGCGGGCCCGTGAGGAGCTCCAGGAGATAAGGCAGCATTACGAGGACGAGGAGGAGGCGAGCAGTGGTGCTGACGCAGGCCGCCAGCACAGGATCGTGACACTCCGCTACCGCCTGCGCTACTATGAGTGCCTCTGCCTGTGGGCGGAGGAGTCCCTCGAGAAGCTGGAAGGAGGATCCTCGAGGCATCTCTAGGGAGGAACACACAGACTCTCGACAACTGCCCCGCCTGCAAGGCGGGCCAGCCCGAGGAGGAGACGGATGCAGAAACGCCCCTTTCTGCTGATGCTGCTGATCTCGGCTGCGGCTCCCGGAGCCCAGGAATTCCAGGCCGTCAGGGTCGAGGAGGCTCCGTCCGTCGACGGCTACCTCACGGACGCGGTGTGGGAGCTGGCACGGCCCCAGGTGATCACCTTCACCCAGTTCAACCCCGTCTACGGCGAGCCGGTCAGTGAGGCGACGGAGATCCGCATCATCTACGACGACGATGCGATCTACTTCGGTTTCGTGCTGTTCGACTCGCTTCCCGACCGGATGGGCTCCAGCCTTACTCCCAGGGATGTCTACCTGCCCGGGGACTGGATCGCAATCCTCCTGGACACCTTCGGCGAGGGCCGGGAGGCCAGCAGCTTCGAGGTGAACCTGGCCGGGTCTCTCATGGACTCGAAGATCAACCCCTACGGCGAGTGGGACTATAGCTGGGACGCGGTCTGGGAATGCGAGACCTCGTCGGGCAGTGAGGGCTGGTGCGCCGAGTACAGGATCCCGTTCAGCGCCCTCAGGTTCAGCGACGAAGAGGACCAGCTCTGGGCAGTCAACTTCCAGCGCGTGATCTACCGGACCGGTGAGAACGGCTGGTGCGTTCTGTCATGCACCCACGACCAGGCCGACATAGACAACTTCGCTCCTCTCCGCGGCCTGCACGGGCTCGAGTCCCCGGTTGGCCTGGAGCTGCGTCCCTACGGCTCCGGCAGGGTTCACCACCAGCCCGGTGAGGACGGCGAGCGTACCGAGCTGGATGGAGGGCTGGACGCCAAGATCGGCATCTCGTCGGGCCTGACCGCAGACCTCACGCTGAACCCCGACTTCGGGCAGGTCGAAGCCGACGAGGAGGAGATGAACCTCTCCTACTTCGAGACCTTCCTCCAGGAGAAGAGGCCCTTCTTCATGGAGAGCAGCGAGACCTTCGAGATGCCCTTCAACATGTTCTACTCGAGGAGGATCGGAGGCGTCGCCCCGAACGGCGAGGTGATCCCGATAATCGGTGGCGCCAAGGCGTCCGGCACGATAGGAAGCGACCTTCAGGTCGGATTCCTGGAGGCCGTGACGGCGAGAGTGAGCGAGGGAGACGATCTCCTGGTTCCGCTCTCCAACTTCGGTGTTCTCAGTCTCAGGCAGGGCCTGTCATCGATGTCCTACGTCGGGGTCTACGGCGCCAGCAAGGAGACCCCGGAGCAGGATGGCCTGGATGGCAGCGACTACAGCAGGTCCGTTGCCGGCGACTTCCGGCTGGGGCTGCCGTCCGATCTGGTGCTCGCGGGAGCCGTGGCAGGGAGCTGGAACCGCGGAAGCGATGACGGGCAGGCATACAGCATGGCTTTCGGAAGACTGGGCAGCGGCCTGTTCTACGTGCTCGAGAGCACCTACATGACCGATGGCTTCGATGTAAACGGAACGGGCTACACGGCCGCCACCGACAGGATCACGACCGACCTCGAATGGCACTACACCATCCGTCCCGAGCGGACCTTCCAGTGGGCAGGCATCGGGGGGCATGCCTACTACCAGGTGACGCCGGACGGCGATGTCACCGGCAGGTCTGTCGGGCTCGGGCCCTATGCGCGTTTCTCGGGCGGTTGCAGCCTCGAGCTCAACGCGGGCTACTCCGGAAGCAGGTTCGAGCCCTACGAAGGGCCCGAAGGCCACAACTACTTGGGTGGCTTCGACTTCTGGATCGATGGAAGCACGAACTGGCGCGCACCCCTGTCGCTCTGGGCCGGAGTGGGGGGCGGCGCGTCCTCGCACGGCGGCACCTACGAGAGCTACAACGCCAGCCTGACGGCAAGACCGGCCTCCTCGATCTGGGCAACCCTCGAGGCCGAGACCTTCAGGACCTTCGGCGAGGACAGGTACAACTGGGAGGTCTCTGCGTTCGATTCCAGGGACACCGACTGGAAGTCCGCCGTGCTCCACGGCACCTACCTCTTCAACCCGGAGATCAGCCTCAGGCTGTTCGGCCAGTACTCCAGGTTCACCATGGGATACGACCTTAGCGGGGAGTCCACTACTGACCAGCTCCGAGCGGACGTCCTGCTGGGCTGGCAGTTCAGGCCCGGCAGCATGTTCTACCTGCTGCTCGAGCACCTGATGGAGGCAAGCGACGGCGGGGACCTCGGGAGCCCCAGCTACGGCGCCTTCGCCAAGTTGACATGGTTCCTCCCCGTGTAATCGGAGTAATCGGGGACACGCACTATTTACGCAGCAGGCCGCGACAGTCGGGGGACTCGCTGCGCTGCTCGTTGGGCAGCCCCAACATGCAATAAAACGATACACAAGTAGAATTAGTTTGACTACGTCCCCGTCTCCTATCTGGTGTTGACGGGGGCTGAGCCCCGGTCCATGCTCTCCCAGTCATGGCAAAGGTCCTGCCTTTATTGCTGGCCCTGAATGCAGCGCTTCCTTGCCTGGCATCCTCCGTCGGCACGATCGCCGGAGTAGTGAGGAGCGGCACGGGAGATCCCCTTGTGGGCGCTGCCGTCATCGTCGAGGGTAGCCCTTACGGGGCCTTCACCGATGCCAACGGGGAATTCTTCATCCTCAGGCTTCCCCCCGGGGAGTACACCCTGACGGCGAGGATGGTCGGCATGCACCCGGTCACGCTCGAGGGCGTTTCCGTGATATCCGACCAGACCACGCGCATCGACATGGTGCTCCGGGAGACTGCCGTTGGTCACACGGTGATCGAGGTGGTTGACCAGAGGAGCCTGATACTGGAGGACCTTCCGTCCACGATCCACGTTCTCGATCGCACGGAGATCGAGACCATGCCGGTGGCCGGACTCCTGGACGTGGTCCAGAAGCAGGCCGGCATATCTTCTCAAGGTGGGGGAATTCACGTGCGAGGCGGTCGATC
Organism: Candidatus Fermentibacterales bacterium; assembly: GCA_016928495.1. GTDB lineage: Bacteria > Fermentibacterota > Fermentibacteria > Fermentibacterales > JAFGKQ01 > JAFGKQ01. The sequence goes on along the minus strand of JAFGKQ010000225.1, from coordinate 3,415 downwards.
GGGCGAGGTCGCCTTCCTGCTCGACGGCGTTTCGGTGCGTGACCCGGTGACCAACGCCTTTGCCACGAGCATTCCGCTGTCCGCCATTTCAGAGGCCTCCGTGACTACGGGCGGCTTCAGCTCCGAGTACGGCAATGCCATGTCCGGGATTGTCAAGATGGTCGTCAGGGAAGGGGGGCCAGACTACAGCGGCGAGTTGGACTTCCGTGGGGGTGGCATGACGGCCTTCGGGGCCGAGAGCGAGGCACGAAACTACTCCGAGCCCGCCGAGAACGACAGCTACAGAAGCAACTGCCTCAACGGAGAGGCCTCCCTGGGGGGGCCCGAACCCGTCACTACTTTTCTCCTTCCCGCCCTGGGACTAGAGATCCCCGGCCATATGAGGTTCTTCGGAGCCTGTGAATGGGTACGGAGCGGCTTCGACCTCGAGGATAGCCGTGGCTACCGGGATAACAACTGGCAGAACCTCGTCTCGGGCTGCCTGAACCTGACCTATGACCCCGACAATCTCACGGGAATCGGCTGCATCGGCAGGTATGCCTACCGCCAGAGCGGGTGGGACGAGTGGGCCTGGTCCAGATACGACCAGCCGGCGTACATCGAGGGTGAGCCCTTCCTCGGGGGCTGCACCGACTACGCTCTGCCGATCAGGTTCGAGGAGAACTGGGGTGTTACCGCGAGGGCTTCGAGGATGATCGGCGGCAACTCGGTCCTGGAGGCTCTGTTCGACAGGAGCGTCTTCAACCGCTGGCGGAGGATCAGGGAGGCAGAAGGAGGCTATGTTGGCGAGGGCCTGACCCCGGCAGCATGGTTCGCTGAGTACTTCGCAGAGGAGAGAGCCGCCGATTCACTCGGCTTCTACCATGCCGGAGTCCACCCGGAGGTCTGGCTCGAGTCACAGAGCATCGTGACGACGGGCCGCGCCACACTGACCAGTCGACTCAGCAGCGTGCTCGAATGCCGCGCAGGTGTCGAGGGCAGCTGGTATGACATCTACGATTTCAGCGTCTATGCCAGTGGCCCGGGCCAGACCTTCGTCAGCAACTGGAGCGCACGTCCCCGGTCCTACGCAGCCTATCTCCACTCGTCTGCCGATTTCTCCGGGGCCATGGTGCTCAACACCGGCCTCAGACTGGATGTGTTCGACCCCAACACGAGTATCGTGACTCCCGGAGAGGCCGGGCCTGGCGGAGTGGAGGTCAAGTACCAGCTGAGTCCCCGGGTAGGGATCACGCATCCCGTCTCGGACCGGGACGTCTTCTTCGCAACCTATGGCCACTACTTCCAGATGCCCAGTCTGAACCAGATGTTCTTCGGCACCAACTACAATCTCTCGGGAACGGCGTCCATCGTGGGAAACCCCGATCTGGAAGCCGTGAGGACGATCGCATACGAGGGCGGGGTCCGTCACAGGTTCACGGATGTCTCCACCATAGCTCTGTCCGCCTTCCACAAGCAGATCACCGGGCTCGTGAGGACCGCACCTACTTCCAGCGAGGGCTCGGACTACTTCTTCATGTACGAGAACGACGACAGTTATGCCACGGTCCAGGGGATCGAGATTGCCCTCCTCAAGCTGCCTGGCGATCTCTGGTCCGGCAGCGCGAGCTACACCTTCAGCGTTGCCAGAGGCAGGTACTCCTCGGCGACGGAGCAATACGAGTACTCCGTTGAGGGCTTCTCACCGATACCTGACCAGGAGAGCTACCTCGACTGGGACCAGCGACACACGGCCAACCTCCACCTGTTGCTGAGTCTCGACAGGGAGGAGGGCCCGCTGCTCGGCGGCATGAGGCCTCTCGAGGGTCTTTCCGCGAGCCTCGACTGGAGCTGGGGAAGCGGGTTCCCGTTCAGCCCACCCGCGACCGATACGCTTCCGGAGATCAACACCGAGCGGTATCCCTGGACGATGCAGACAGATCTTGGCGTCTCCAGAAGGTTCTGGCTCGGCCCAGTGGAGCTGGAGGCCAGTCTCACCGTGTTCAACCTGTTCGACCGGAGGAACCTCACCAGGATCTTCGATCCGGCCATGTATCTGCAGACCGGTGATCCGGGGGGAGAGCTCTCGAATCCGGCTGCCTGGTCTCCTGCAAGGCACCTCCTCTTCGGCCTGAGCGTGGAATACTAGGGATGCGGCGGCTACCCCGCACGATGGCCCTCCTTTCGCTGGCTCTGGCCGGCACGGCCTGTCACGAGCCAACGGAATACAGCAGCACTTCGAGGAGCGGCGTGACCAAGATCCGCGTTTCGGACAACTCGGTGATAGGGACCGCTGAAGGGATCTCCGACGGTCGCTCACTGGCATCTCTCGGCAACACGCAGTTCCTGGTCGCCTCGGGATCGGGAGTCCTCTACCGCTTCGACTCCGCGACCATGAGCCTGGACACCTCCTTTGCCATAGGCTTCGGGAGCGGCGCGGGCTATGGGGAGATCATCCTGCCGAAACCCGGGTCCGCGTACGTGATCGGGGCTGCGGGAAGCATCCTGGAGATCAGTCTCCAGAGCAACTCGGTGGCAGACGAGCTAGTGGCCGGACCTCTTCCCGTGTGCATGTGCCCGTCGGCATCAGACCAGAGGTTCTATGTCGGCGACGGCAGCGACAGGAGGATCCGTGAGATCGACTCGGAGACCAACACGCAGCTCAGGCAATCTCAGCCTCTGAGCGAGACCCCGGTCTCTCTCTGTGCCGAGTCCCTAGACGAGAGCTACCTGTTCGCCTGTTGCTCCGATGATGCGGGAACCGTCGAGAGGCTGAGCCTGAGCAGCCTCTACTCATCTCAGGTCTTGCTGGGCAGCATCTGCGCGGACGTGTCCGCGTTTCCGGCGGAGTCCGTGTGGGCCGTTGCGCATCCGGACTGGTACGGCCTGAACGGGAGGATCTCGATCTGCTCGAGCTTCTTCTCCCCCGAGGTGCAGGAGATAGCGCTCACGGGTCATCCCATCGGCGTCTGCAGCGTGCCCGGCTCCACCCTCTTCTACGTCCTGAGCTACCTGGGCGACGGGATCAGCAGGGCGACCGCCGTCAACTTCCTCACCGGCGACATTGTGGATCATGTGGACCTGGAGGGCTTTCCATGGGACATCACGTCCCACGCGAACGGCGAGTACGTTCTTGTGCTGACGAGCGAGATCTGAGGCGGCTACGGCCCGGGCGGCTGTGCTCCGAGGCACTTGAAGGCGTGCTCCAGAACGGGATCGACACCGTTCTGGAAATCCTCCTCCGAGGCGTCGACGACGACCCCCGGCGGGATGCCGTGGCTCTCTATAACGGCGGTATCCGGCCTGAGTACGGTCCTCTCCGGGCAGGTTGCGTACCAGCTCTCCGGGAGCAGCCAGGCGACTGGCGGCCCGTTGGCCGCACCGAGGGTCGTGTCGCCCACGAGCTCCACCTGGGGCAGCTCGGCCATCTCACAGG
>JAFGKQ010000224.1 GCA_016928495.1 Candidatus Fermentibacterales bacterium | reverse complement strand
GATGGGACCGGCTGCGTGCACACCGCTCCGGGACACGGCGCCGAGGACTTCTGGGTGGGGCAGCAGTACGGCATCGAGACCTTCTGCCCCGTGGACGAGGAAGGCAGGTTCACCTCCGGGGCGGGGCCCTATCGTGGCATGGACGTGTTCGACGCGAACAGCGTGATAACGCGGGATCTCGAGCGGAGCGGAAGGCTTCTTGCCGGAAGGCGGATAGAGCACAGCTACCCGCACTGCTGGCGCTGCAAGAGCCCGCTGATCTTCAGGGCGACACGCCAGTTCTTCCTCAGTCTCGAGCACATGGACCTCAGGAAACGGGTCCTCGAGATGGTGGAGGAGATCGGCTGGCACCCGGCCTGGGGCCATGAGCGCATGACCAACATGATGGCGGTCAGGCCCGACTGGTGCCTCTCGAGGCAGAGGGCCTGGGGGGTAGCTCTGCCCGTGCTCCGCTGCGCCGAGTGCAGGGCTGCCGTCATGGACGCCGATGTGATAGACGGGGTCGCTGATCTGGTCGAGGAGAAAGGCTCCGACGTCTGGTTCGATCTGACGCCCGGGGAGATCTTCGGGCTGGCTGGCAAGAAGCCCTCCTGCCCGGAGTGCGGCTCATCGATCACGACTCGGGTAGACGATGTACTCGACGTCTGGTTCGACAGCTCGCTCAGTCACTACAACGTGCTGAATGGAGAGCGCTTCGGTCTGGACAGGCCGTGCTCGGTCTATCTCGAGGCGACCGACCAGCACCGCGGCTGGTTCGGGCTCAGCCTGATAACGAGCGTGGCTCTGGGTCTGTCCAGACCCACTGATCACATCATAACGCACGGCCTCGTTCAGGATCTCCAGGGCAAGAAGATGTCCAAGTCCATTGGTAACGTCATATCTCCCATGGATATAGTCGAGCAGGACGGAGCGGACATACTGCGCATGTGGTTCGCCGCGATCGACTACACGGCCGACTTCAGAGCCGACGAGGCGCAACTGGAGGACGCAAGGGAGGCCTACAGGAAGATCAGGAACACCCTGAGGTTCATGCTCGGAAACCTGACTGCGGAGCATCCAGCCGGGGACCTCATCGATGGCAGCCGCCTCACCGGCCTGGACAGGTACATCTGGCTGAGGTTCCGCGAGCTGCAGGGAGTCTGCAGGAGGGAGTACCGCTCCTTCCAGTTCCACAGGGTCTCGCGGGAGCTCCGCAACTTCGTCGTGACCGAGCTATCCGGTCTCTATCTGGACGTACGGAAGGACCGGCTCTACTGCGACCGCCCGGACGATCCTGACAGGCAGGCCTCGGTCGAGGTCCTCGGATACCTGTGCGCGGGCCTGATCCGCCTGCTCGCTCCCGTGATACCCTTCACCGCCGAGGAGGCCTGGCTCGCCCTTCCAGGCGGGGAGTCCCTGGCGCCCAGCGTTCATCTCTCGCTGCTCGGCGACGAGCCTCTCCGGGAAGACGAGACCAGGGAGCTCAGGGCCTGGGACGAGGTGCTCCGGATACGAAGGAGCGCCATGAAGAGGCTGGAGGAGGCGAGGAACGAGGGGCTCATCGGGAGCGGCCTGGAGGCCGAGGTGGACATGACGGTCCCGCCCCGCCTCTCCACGAGCGCTCTGGGAGAGGACTGGGCTGACCTTCTGATCGTCTCCGTCGCGCGCCCCGTCGTGGACGGGGAACCGGGGGCCGTGAGCGTCTCCAGGGCCGGTTCCGCAAGGTGCGAGCGATGCTGGAAGCACCTTCCGGACGTGGGCTCTCACTCGCTGGCCACCGATGTCTGCGGGAGGTGTGCCTCCGTCCTCGAGAGCATCGGGTACGATGCTTCCTGACTTCCGGGGGGCTGCCAGGAAGGCCGGCACGCTCTCGGCTCTGTCGGTCCTCGTGCTGGACCAGCTGACGAAGCTCCTGATGTCGGGGCTCGAGCCCGGAAGGCCGGTCCGGGTGATGGGTGACCTGTTCCGCCTCTCCACGAGGCTGAACGAGGGGGCGGCCTTCAGCCTGAGCTGGGGAGGCCCCGTCGTCCTGACCATGGTGACCGCCATCGCTGTTGCGTTTCTCGGCTTTCTGATCCTCTCCGGCAGGATCGGGGACAAGGCGTCAGCGCTTGCCCTGGGCGCCATAGCGGGCGGCGCGCTCGGGAACCTGATCGACAGGCTGGCAAGAGGCGCGGTGCTGGATTTCATCGACATCGGCGCCGGGGCCTGGAGATGGCCCACGTTCAACGTGGCGGACATCGGCATCACGATCGGGGGCCTGGCGCTGGTGCTGGCGCACCTCCGGAGCGGCCGCGGCAGCCGGCCGGAGAACGCGTAGTGGCCCTGGCCGGATGCTCTGCCGGCCGCCGGCCGTGTGTAGTTGCCGTGGGCGGGAACTCGCTCATAGACCCGGCCAGTGACCGCGGCAACCTCGATACGCACGATCTGGCCCGGGCAGTCTGCGAGGAGATAGCGACGCTTGCCGTCGAGGCGGGCAGTGTGGTGGTGACCCACGGGAACGGACCGCAGGTCGGGTTCGAGATGCTGAGGAACGAGACCGCCTCCGCGCTCATCCCGCCTGACGGCATGGACGTGAACGTGGCTGCTACGCAGGGCTACATCGGCTACCTCATCCAGCAGGTGCTGGGAGATGTGCTGGAGGAGCGCGGTCTGGACATCCCGGTGAGCAGCGTGATCACACAGATACAGGTCGATCCGCGTGATCCGGGCTTCTCCAGTCCGACCAAGCCCGTGGGGCCGTTCTACGATGCCGGGGAAGCTCGCAGGATGATGTCTGACGGATGGAGGATGTGCGAGGATGCCGGTCGCGGATGGAGAAGGGTCGTCGCCTCCCCGAAGCCCCTGAAGATCCTGGAGCTTCCGGTCATCAGAGCTCTCGTGGAGGCCGGGCAGATCGTGATATGCGCGGGAGGCGGGGGAGTCCCCGTCGTCAGGGAGGGGCTACGGGTCAGGGGCGTGCCTGCCGTGATCGACAAGGACCATGCGACCGCGCTTCTCGCCGGCAGCCTGGGTGCGGACACTTTCATCATCTCAACCGGCGTTCCCGAGGTCTACCTCCACTACGGGAAGCCTGATCAGAGGACGCTCAGACGAGCCCGTCTCGCGGAGATGCTGGAGTACCTGGAACAGGGCCACTTCGCCTCGGGCTCGATGCGGCCGAAGATACTGGCCTCCGCGAGCTTCCTCGAGAACGGCGGTGCGAGGGTCGTCATAACGTCTCCGGGCCTGATACTCAGTGCCCTGGCCGGGGAGGCCGGGACGACGATACTTGCCCGATGACCACGGAGAGGCTCCCGGCGGCGCCCGGGCAACGGCTCGTGGAACCCCCGGAAGGCTCGTTCTGTCTTGACGGTTCAGCAGGTGCCCTGTATGCTTCAGGTTCGCTGAAGATGGCGGCTGACGGGCGATTAGCTCAGTTGGTTAGAGTGCTTGCTTGACATGCAAGAGGTCACTGGTTCGAATCCAGTATCGCCCACCATCTGCCTTCGACGGGCCGCCGGGTTGGCGGTCGCGAAAAGCGTGAACGGGAAACGAGAAGGATGAGACCGTTGAGGATAACCTTCCCTGACGGCGATACGGTGGAGTACGCTCCGGGCACAACCGCCCTCGACGTCGCCAGGTCCGTTTCGAAGTCCCTGGCCTCGAAAGCCCTTGTGTGCCGCTTCGACGGCAGACTCCTGGATCTGGGCCTCCCCCTTCCGGGGGACGGAGCGCTCG
>JAFGKQ010000223.1 GCA_016928495.1 Candidatus Fermentibacterales bacterium | reverse complement strand
GAACCGGACCTCAGGCCCAACGTCTACTTCCCGGTTGGCGCCCACTACATCTCCCGGTCCGGGTTCTCCCTGGCCCTGGAGATCGGCTACATGCACGGCTTCCCGGGCGAGGAAGCCGAAGCCTTCGACATACCCTGGATAGGATGCAAGCTGGGGTGGAGGTTCTGATCCCCCGCGGCCCGGCAGGCGTTCGAGCATGACGGGTGTGGTTCGCGCGCACGCAGCCGCACGAGCAGGTGGAGGGCTCCTGCTTCTGTTTCCCGTCGTGCTTCTCTTCGTGCTCTCCTGGCAGAAGAGCTACACGGGAGACGAGGGGCTGACCGTCCAGCTGGCCTCAGGTCCCTACCGGCAGCTCATCGAGAACGTCGGAGCCGACTTCCACATGCCGGGCTACCACACGCTGCTCTGGGCGATCTCCCATCTTGCTGGCAGCTCCCTGCTGGTGATGAGGCTGCTCTCTCTCGCCCTCGTGCTGCTCATGCTGATCCTGGCCGCCAGGAGCCTTCCGCTGCCTGCCGCTGTGCTGCTGGCGCTCAGCCCGTTCACGCTCCACCTGGCGCTCGAGGTCAGGATGTACGGGCTGCTTGCCCTTTGCGGCCTGCTGACGATGATGGCCTGGCAGGGATACGAGAGAGCGGGCTCCGGGAGATCGCTGTTCGCCCTGGCGCTCTCGCTGGCGCTGGGCACATGGGTCCACTACTTCGCCTGGACCTGCACGGCCGCCGTCGTGCTGGGCCTGGCGATCGAGAGACGCTGGAAGCAGGCCCTGGTGGTTCTGTGCCTTGTTCTCCTCCTGTTCCTTCCATGGGCCGGAAGGGCGCTCGAGAGGGTCTCCTCGGGTCAGGAGGCACTGCCGGCCGGCGTACCCGGGCTGGAGATGAGGGCAACGCCGGCGGGACGCCTCCTCGGGGCGCCGTTCTCGATCGCGGGGACCGCGCTGCGCTTCGCGGCCGGCAACGCGGTCTTCGACTTCGGGCAGTGGGGAATCCGGCAGCTGACCCTGGGCTCAGTCGCGGGCGGCCTTCTCGGTCTGGCCCTACTGTTCCTCGCGGTCCGCGGCATTCGACGCTCGAGCCTCATCACGAAGCTGCTGGCGTTGGTTCCTCTGGTGGCTCTGAGCCTGGTCCGACCGAGCGCGAGGCACTTCGCCATGGCCTATCCCGCCTACATGGTGCTGGCTGCCGAAGGGCTGCCCTCCGGTCGCAGGGCGAGGACGGCCCTGGTGGCCTGCCTCTCGATCCTGATGATCCTGCTGTGCGTCCCCTACGTCTCGAGATCGACGATCCCGCAGCGTAGCACCCACGACAGGGATTTCCTGGAGGTTGCCCGCCTCTCGGACAGCCTCCGCGTGGAGGAGCCCGTTCCGCTCGTTATCTTCCTGGACACCTACAGCACCCTGGGCATCAGCCGTCACCTCCTGGAGCTGGGATTCCCCGACTCTCTCGTCTGGCACCCTCACATGCAGAGGTTCGGGCAGGAGAGGTTCTTCTGCAGTCTCCGGGAGGGCCTCGCCTACCTGCAGATGGACACGGACTCGCTCGTGGGAGTCTGGCTGGGCCTCGCTCCCGGTGGTGGTGGGTTCCTACTGGTCGCCAACAGGCCGGACACGTCGCGGAGCGCAAGGGCCTTCGGGTCAGGGGAGAACCTGTTCTCGGGTCTCGGCAGCGACGTCATGGCTGACCTGGACCTGATGGAGGCACTGGCTGTCAGGGTCTCGGTGCAGGAGATCGACCTCCGGGGGAGCGAGGGCCCGATGGGTCTCTTCCTCTGCAGGCCGCCTGCTCCCTAGCGGCCCTTCCTGGACCTCCCGAGCGCTACGAAGAAGACTGCCACGGAGACAACCACGAAGATGATCGGCAGAAGCGCCCTCGAGGTCTCGACGGTCCCGGCCGAAACCCCCTCCCCGAGAACCTGCCTGGCTACCCAGGGCGCAACGAACGGCATCAGGGCGATGAGACCCACCCAGACCAGGAAACCCAGCGGGATGAGAACACAGGGCAGCGAGCTCGGCTTCGGGAGCTCGATGCCCATCTCCCTGGCCATGTTCTCGACGGCTTCCTTGGACTGCTTGAGCGGCAGGGAGGTCTGCTCCCTGTAGGCGCTGATGGCCTGCATGGTCCGACCGGCAGCGATGTGTCCGCGTATCAGATCCCTGACCTCGTCCGGGAGCGCGGATGCGTCCACGATCGCCGGGGCGGATCCGCCGCCCTCAGCCGAGAGCCTTATGGTGGAGTGGCAGTAGCGGCAGACGACGACGCCCTGTCCGTCCGGAGCCGGGATGGAGGCTCCGCAGTTGGGGCACTCGAGTGATTCGGTCCTGATCTGTCTCCCCCCCAATCGTGTCTGGCCCGGAGCCTGCTCCGCCTACCTGAAGTCCAGAGGCTCGGGAAGATCCCACCGAAGGCCTTCCAGAGCGCACGCCATCTCGTCGGCGATCCACTCTCCGAGCATCGCATAACCTTCGGGTGTGAAGTGGCAGGCGTCGATCATCTGCGACCTGTCGGGATGGATGGAGGCGGCTGCATCGAGGAAGAAGACCCTTCCGGTTCCCCGGAACTCCTCCGCCACGCTTCTCGCCTCCTCGTTCATCTCCTCCACCAGGCCTGCCAGCTCCTCGTTCCCGAACTGCTCGACCGTCAGCTCCGCCATGTGGAACTGACTGACAACGAACACCGTCGTGCTGCAGTTGAGAGCTATCGTGACGATGCTCATCAGGTTGCTGCCGTAGGTATCGAACGGGGTCCTTCGCATCCCGGGCTCGTAGGCGTATCTGATTCCGCAGCGCATGAGCTGATCGGAATAGAACCCCTCGAGAACGGCGCGATTGAGCACGTACCTCGCCAGGCCGAAGAGCCTGAGCCGGTCCAGGCCCGCCGGGAAGAGGTCCCACAGGGGTCGGGGAGGAGGGGCCCACCGGGTCCGCCAGTGGCTGTAGTCGGGCTGGGCGACCGGGCCTTCGGGCAGGACGCTTGCGTAGGCATCGTTGATCCCGTGGTATATGACGAGCAAGTGTGGTCCCGAGTGCACCCCGCGAACGGCGTAGTTGATCAGGCTCTCGGTGCTGCTCCATGACTGCGCTCCGAAGTTCAGGACCTCGCAGCTGTCGAACGGAGCGTCGAGGCTATCCATCAGCTGGCTCATCCGGTCCTCCAGGGACTCCGGATACCAGCCATCCCAGGTTGTGGATCCGCCCAGACACGCTATGCGGAGCACGCCCGGAGTGCGCTCCCAACTGAACTCCTCCCCTCGGTATCCCTGCGAGTTCACTCCCTCGGAGAGCGGTCGCGGCCTGTAGGGCAGCACCGGATGCATGACGTCGTATCTTCTGGTTGGACCGGCCGTTGAAACCCTGTGCACCCAGGCGTTGTACTCGCGGAAGTCCTCGTAGTCCTTCCCGGACAGCATCAGCACGACACGTGTCATCAGCTCGAGCAGCGCGACCAGAACGATCAGGCCCACGAGCACGAAGCCCAGGTTCCTGATGAACCGTCGGATTCTCATGGCCTCACGGCTCCTCCGCATGGTGGCGAAGGCCGGCGCATACCTCGCTCGCGACCAGCCTGCCGATCAGCTCGCTGCCCTCTTCGGTCAGGTGCGACTTGTCGGAGAGCGTGCTGGAATCGGCGGGAATCGTCGAAGCGGCGTCCACGAAGTGGACCAGCCCGCCGGCCTCGTGCCTCCTCGCGACGGCTTCCGCGATATCGTTGAGAGCTTCCACGGCGTGTGCCATCGCCGGGCTGCTGCTGCGCGTGGAATCGTGGAGCTCGCTGACGAAGAAGATGCTGCTGCCCCTCGACACCGCGATGGCGGCCATTGCCTCGAGGTTGCTCCGGTAGGTAGCGAATGTGGTGTCGATCGAATACTCCGGGTAGAACCTGTACATCAGGCCCAAGCGGGGGGGCGGGGACTTCTGGTATGCAGGGTACATGATCCTGTCGAGAGCGTACCTCGAGAGCGCGACGGCCCGCGAGCTGTCAGCCCAGCCCGGTATCAGGTCCCAGGGAACCGGCGGCAGCGGCATCATGCTGATCCGGTAGTGGCTGTAGTCCGGCTGCACCTCGATGGAGTCCGGGACGAACATGGCGTAGACGTCGTTCACCGCGACGTAGACGATCACCACGTGCGGCCTGGTGTAGACCCCGCGGACCGCGTAGTAGACCAGACACTCCATCGAGCTCCATGTGGGTCCGCTCGAGACGAGAAGCTGGCAGGAGTCGTATCCCGTGTCTTCCCCGGCGAGCAGGCTGTCCAGGCAGTCTTCCAGAACAGTGGGGAAGGCATCGTAGTAGACCATGGACCCCCCCGTGCACAGAACCCTCAGGGTTCGCTCCGGTGGCTCCCAGCGAGCACCCTCACCCAGGAACCCGAGACCGTTCGCCGCAAGGTTCGGGTTCGCGCCCGGCGCCGGCCTGAAGGGGAGATAGGGGTACTCCGTGTCGAAGCCGTCCCTCGAAGCCGCCCTGGCCTGCCGAAGGGCATGGTTGACCTGGATGTACCTGCTTGCGGGATAGCCCTTCACGTGAAGGTAGACCCGGGCGGCGATCTCCGCAGATACGAAGAGAGCCGCAGCCACCAGGAGGAGCCTGGCAAGCCAGCGAAGTGCCCTGCAGCCTATCACGTCAACTCCCGTCGGATGCTTCGAGGGTAGGGCCTGGCGCGCCGAATCGAGCAGTACATATAGCACCCCTCATCGGACAGGTCAATCGCTTGAACTGTATCTTTTGCAACAGCTTACGGGCTACGAGCCGGGTGCGTCCCGGATGGTGCTGCGGGGGCGGACAGGAACGCACGGAAGCCCCGGGAGGATGCCTGCATGCCCTTGCGTCCGGTGAGCCCGAACAGGCAGAATACGCAGAAGCCATCCAGCGGAGTCCCACATGGATGGATGCTGCCGGGTCGTGAAGGTGGGACCGGGGCGGAGCGCGAGACGGAGAGACCACTATGAGCGAACTGGTCCGGAGGTGCGCCAGGTGCATACTCCCCGAGACGTACCCGCACATAGACTTCGACGGGAACGGAGTCTGCCGGGTGTGCCGCGAGTTCGACGAGAAGTACTCAGGGATCGACTGGGAGGAACGGGAGAGGCGGCTCTCCAGTCTCATGGGTCGCTACAGGGGCAGGGGCAGGCACAAGTACGACTGCATGGTCCCCTTCAGTGGTGGCAAGGACTCCACCTACACCCTCTGGACGGTCAAGAACAGGTACGACATGACGCCGCTGGCCTTCAACTTCGACAACGGGTTCCTGGACCCCGGGGCCCTCGCCTTCGCCAAGGCCTCGGCCGATCGCCTGGGGGTGGACCTGTATACCTACACTCCCGCCAGGGCCTTTCTGAGGAGAGTCTACGGAAGGGCGCTGGAGGCCACCGGCGAGTTCTGCGCCGCATGCGTCGTCCTGATGCCGACAGCGATATTCCGGGCTGCCGACATCCACGGCATCAGGCTGATAGTCGCCGGCTTCTCCGACATGCTGGAGGCGCCGCCCCCCGAGACCTCCTACATGGACAGGGTCTGCTTCTGGAACATCATGAAGGGGCACTTCAGCCGGAAGGAGCTCGAGTGGGATTTCTTCTTCCCATCCTGGAAGAGGATGTTCGGCGTGAAGCAGATCAACCTGCCCGACTACATCGAGTGGGACCTGCCCCGGATCTACGACACGCTCAACAGGGAGCTCGACTTCGGCAAGTCGATGTCTGACGTGAGGTACGACTGTCTGGGGACGCCGCACTCCAGCTACCTGTTCCGGCGGAGAACGGGCTTCGGCAAGTACGAGTACCTCTACGCCAACATGACCAGGGCAGGCGTCATCGACAGGGAAGAGGCCCTGAGGATAGTCCGCGAGAGAGAGCCTCTGGAGCCACCCGAGGGATTCGACGAGTTCATAGGGGACCTGGGGTGTGACCGCTCCGTTCTGGACGGCATCGAGAAGAAGAGCGTCTTCAGCTTCAGGGGCCGCAACAGGAGAATCCGCAACCTGGCCATCAGGATCAGGGAGAGGCTGCCCTGACTCCACCCGGAGCCCTTCCGGGCCGCACCGCCATGGCCAACAGCCTGTCGATGCTGACCGGCCAGCTTGCCGCCAAGCTCGCTCAGCTGGTCGCGCTGATGCTGCTCTCCCGCTATCTCCTGGACGCCGGGTTCGGGATGCTGACCTTCGGTCTCTCCGTTTCGATGATCCTGTTCTTCCTGCTGGACATGGGAGTGGCGCTCGTGATCAACAGGAAGCTCAGCGTGGACCCCGGAAGGACGCAGGAGGTCTTCAGCACGGCTCTGGGCCTGAGGTTCGCCCTGACCGCGGCGGGCTTCTCCCTTCTGGCTGCGCTGTCCCTGATCGCCTACTCCCGACAGCAGGCCCTGATGATACTCATCGTCGGCGCAGGAGCCGCTCTGGACTCCTGGGGGGAGCTGATCTTCGCCGTCTTCAGGTCCCGCGAGAGGATGGGTCTCGAGGCGATCTCCAGGTCAGTCGGGGCTCTCGCCTCTCTCGCTACGGTGGTCCTGGTGATACGATCGGGACTCGGTCCTCTGGCCGCCGCCTCCGCCTACGCGACCAGAGGTGCCCTGATCTTCCTGGTCGCTGCTCTGCTCGCCGGGCTCCGGTTCCGGATCCGGCTCAGACCGGGCTTCGCCAGGGCGCACCTGGCCCGGCTGCTTCGGGAGAGCTGGCCGCTGGGAGCGATGGGCCTGCTGTTCGTTGCTCTCCAGAGGGCGGACATGATAATCCTGGAGAGGTTAAGGGGAGTCGAGGCCGTGGGTGCCTACACCGAGTCGTTCAGGATCCTCGAGACTCTGGTTCTGGTCGTCACGCCTACTCTGCTTCCCGGGGCTCTCTTCCCCTCCCTCTGCAGGTCGTTCGAGGCGGGATGGGCCAGCTTCAGCGAGAAGATGGAGGGAATAGCCGGGCTGGTGACCGGGCTGTCTCTCCTGGTGATGGTCCCGTTGCTCTCGGGCGGGCTGCCTGTGCTGGAGGCGATCTGGGGAGCCAGCTTCGTCCGCGGACAGCCACTTTCCCAGGTCTCCGCCACGTTCACGATACTGATGGCGGCGACTCCCGTCTTCTTCTGGATGAACTTCCTGCTTGCCAGCGTGATCGCGGTGGGAAGGCAGAGAGTGACGGTGAGGGTGGCCGGTCTTGCGTTGCTCCTCAGCATCTGCGGCAATCTGCTGCTCGTGCCGCGCATCGGCATGACCGGGTCGGCGGTGATGGCCACTCTGTCAGGTGCCCTCATGGGGGGTCTGTTCCTGCTGCATCTCGGGAGAATGGGGCCTCTCCCGCTCCTGCGGGGAAGCTGGAGGCCGCTCGTGGCCGGTGTGGCCTCGGGCGCAACCGCGCTTGTGCTCCGCGACAGCCCCTGTGTTGCCATCAGGGTCATCCTGCCTGCTGCTTCGTTCCTCGTCGTCTGGATCCCTCTGGGCGGCCTCGATCCGCTGACCAGGCCCGCTGGCGCCGGCGAGGAAGACTGAGTGGGCGTTCTTCGCTACATCTACGAGTCCATCCTGATGAGCCTCGTAGTCTATGCCTTCACTGCCTTCATCATCTTCACCTCGGTTGTCTCCGTGATCGGGGGTGTCTGTGATGTCGTCTATGCCGGCAGAGCCGACGAGGACGAGGCTCGCTGGACCCGGGAAGCGATGGAGGACGGCGAGCTCTACGAGCCCGTCAGCCATGCGGCCAACCGGCTGATCGGGATCGCTCAGTTCCTTCTCTTCGCCTGCGTAGTCTCACTCGGCGTGATGATCCTCCGCCGAAGGGCCGGGCGACTCGCCTTCGGGCTACTGCTTCTTGCCACCATGATCTGCCTTCTCGTTGTTGCAGTGCCTCGCCCGGCCACAGGCACGGCAAGCGGTCACATGAGAGAGGCCTACTCCTTCCTCTCGTTCCTCGGCATCCTGGACATTGCCGCCTTCAGGGGGCTGCGCAGCTCCTCCTGAGCAGGTGGTCCACGAATCCGGGGGTCGCGGATTGACGCGACAGCCGCATGCCCCCATTCTGATATTGTCTGATCCGGCCCGATGCTGCAAGCCGGACAAGCCCTGCTTCGCCGCTGCCATTTCCGGATCCGTCTGGGAGCAGGAAGGAGCCTCGCCATCGCGGCCGGCTCCGGGTGTCGGACAGCGCCTCGAGGAGTTCACGATGGTCCCGACGAAACGCGAGCGAGCCCTCAACCGCGTCGCGAGACTGCGGGAGGGGATCAGCGATTTCCTCGAGGTGCGCACCACGATACGCACGGGCTTCGATGTGGTCGATGAGACCCTGGTCCGGAGGCAGCGCATCCTGGAGGCCCTCGGCGGCACGGAGAAGGAATGGAACGACTGGCGCTGGCAGCTTGCCAACAGAGTGCGCGACATCGATACCCTGGTGAAGCTGATCGACCTGGAAGCACGGGATCTCGGTGAGATCGACAGGGTCAGCAGGAAGTACAGGTGGGCGGTCTCGCCCTACTACCTGTCTCTGATCGACTTCTCGGACCGCTTCAGCCCGGTCAGGCTCCAGTCCATCCCCCTGATAGCCGAGCTGCATGTGCGGGGAGGGGTGGACGATCCCATGGACGAGGAGTACACGAACCCCGCGGGCGCGATCACCAGGCGATACCCTGACAGGCTTACGATCTACGCGTCGAACATGTGCCCGACCTATTGCCGTCATTGCCAGCGGCGGCGCCTCATAGGCCAGAGAGATCGCCACACGACCTGGAGGAAGCTCGAGGAGTCCATCGAGTACATCCGGGACTGCTCCGAGATAAGGGATGTTCTGATCACCGGCGGGGACCCTCTGACCAGGACGGACTCGGACCTGGAGCGTCTGGTCTCCTCGATCCGCAGCATAGGGCACGTGGAGATTATCAGGATCGGGACACGGGCCCCGGTGACGATGCCGCAGCGGGTAACGCCCGGGCTCGCGCGGACGCTTGCCAGGTACCAGCCGGTATACGTGAACACCCAGTTCAATCACCCTCTGGAGATCACCCCCGAGTCGGCGGAGGCCTGCAGGCTCCTGGCGGACGCAGGGATTCCCCTGGGCAACCAGATGGTCCTTCTGAACGGGATCAACGATCGCTGTAGCGTGGTGAAGGTCCTGAACCAGGAGCTCCTCAGGATACGGGTCAAGCCCTACTACATCTTCCATGCCAAGGAGGTGAAGGGAACCAGGCACTTCGTGACATCGGTCGACAAGGGCATAGAGATCATGGAGTTTCTGCGTGGCTACACCTCCGGCCTGGCCATACCCACCTACGTCATCAACGCCCCCCATGGGCACGGCAAGACACCCATCTATCCGAACTACGTCCTGTCGAGGGGTCCTGACTTCATAACGATCAGGACCTGGGAGAACCGCGTCTTCCGGTACCCCAATCGCAGAGAAGTCGACATCAGGCAGTTCTGAGTGTTCAGCCCGACGGTGATTGACGCGCAATCCGGGCGCAGACATGGTGCCACCTGATACGCCGGGAGAGGTACCGGGAGCTTTGCAGGAGGGGACGGATGTCGGAGCGGAAAGGGTGTTTCAGCCGGAGAGCCTGTCCGGCTCCCGGCAGCAGCGAGTCTCTTCTGCACGAGGGGTGGGTCATCGCGAACCACATCCTCGTGTCGTTCCATGTGGCCTTCATCTCCTCCGTGCTGGCACTGCCCGCCGTTGCGGTGCTCAAGGGAGAGGTGCTGCGTTTCGTCTTCTTCAGCGCGGAGACGCTGGTCTCGGCACTGTTCATGCTCGTGAGCTTCCACGTCGGCATCGCCGTTCACGAGATGGGTCACATGCTCACCGGCGCGCGTCTCGACGCCCTCAGGGAGGACGTGCTGGCCGAGGTCGACCGTTGCAGGAGCGGTTCCCTCCCCCGGAGGGTGGGCTTCTATCTCAGGGTGTTCCTTCTGGCCCCCTACGGGAAGGCTCCGGGCATCCGCAAGGAAGGCCTGAACTACTACCCGGACGCGCCCTACAACCTGGCGGTGGCCGCGGCGGGACCGAGGGCCAGCCGGAACGTCGCCACTCTCTTCCTTCCGCCGGCGGTAGCGCTCCTCGCCGCAGGCCTCTCGGCCGACGCTGTCTGGGCCGTCTACGCTGGAAGGCTGCTTCTGGGCATCGGCGTCGTCACTCTCCTCGATTTCCTGCTTGCCGACCCTGGCAAGTACCGGGAGTTCAGAGGACAGGAGCGGCTGGCCAGAGAGAAGGCGGAGAGCGTCGCCGGCACTACCGAGTGGTCGACGGCCTCAGTGGAGGCCAGGGGGAGGATGCTCTCCGGAAGGATGCAGACGG
>JAFGKQ010000013.1 GCA_016928495.1 Candidatus Fermentibacterales bacterium | reverse complement strand
GAGGACGGATACCTCGAGATCCTTCTCGAGACGGACGGGGGCGCCGCAGCGATCGAGGCTTCGGGAGCTGTGCTGACCGACTGGCCGAGGCTCGTCGAGTGCGACACCCTGCTATCCGGAGGATTCGAGCCCGGCAATCGCGCCTCCGGTGGGCCGGGCCTGGCTCTGTGCTTCCTCCGGGATGGGAGGATCATGCTCTGGAACGGCGATGGCGACCTGGTTCCGGGATTCCCGCTGTCAGTGGGCGACGATCCGGCCGGGTCTCCGCTGCTCGTGGACCTCGAGGGCGACGGCCAGCTCGAGCTGTTCGCCTGCGATCCGTCAGGGTTCGTTTGCGGCTGGAGAACCAGCGCCAGCCCACCGGGCGGCTGGGCGACCTGGCTGGCAACCGGGCTGGAGAACTGCTGGTGGCCCGAGGACCTGCCTCCTCTCCCCGGTCAGTCCGGCGGATCCTGCTTTCTGGAGGATGGCAGCTTCTTCGTCTATCCCAATCCGGTCCTCGACGGATCGGCGACCATCCGGTTCATCCCGGTGGCGGACTGCGGTTATGAGATCAGGGCGTTCAACATGGCCGGGGAGCTGGTGAGCGAGAGCCAGGGCGCAGCGGCCGGTGGCCTGCCCTGTGAGGTCGGGTGGGACGCCTCCGACCTTGCCTCCGGTGTCTACTTCGTGACCCTGGAGATCGAGAACTCCTCGGGCAGAGGAACGGAGCTATTCCATGCCGCAGTGGTCGACTGAGAGGAGATCCGCCGGCACGTCCCTGATCCCTCTGATCCTGGTGCTCGCGCTGGTGCTTCCCTGTGCGGCCCTGGCGGTGTCCAACAGGGGCGCGGTTCTCAGGTCAGTGGCTCTCCCGGGCTGGGGTCAGCACCACCTGGGGCACGGAGGTCTCGGCAACGTCTTCCTTGGCCTCGAGATCGCGACCTGGGCCGGCGTTGGCCTCTCCTACCTCGAAGGCAGCTTCAACAGGGACGACTACGTTTCGCTGGCCCTGGAGGAGGCCGGGCTGTCCGTGAGAGGCAGGCCCCACGATTTCCTCGAGGACATCGGTGACTTCATGTCGAGCGACGAGTACAACGACTACGTGAGGCGGCTGGCGAGGTACTACTACCCGGACGACCCGGACAGGCAGCGCGAATACTACGAGTCACACGCCAGATACGGTGCGGATTCGTGGAGCTGGTCGTCCGAGTCTGCCATGCTCGAGTTCAGGGACCTCTACAGGGTGAGCAGGCTCTGGTTCAGGCGGAGCCTGTACATAGCTGCCTTCGCGCTGGTCAACCGCGCCATCAGTGCCATCGACGCAGCCCTGCTGGATGACAGAAGGGCGAGTCTCTACGCTTCCATCGATTTCCCGGACTGCTACGACATGTCCTCCGTCCGCATAATGGTGGGGACGAGGTTCTGAGATGGCGCTGCGCATCCGGGCGGCGGGCCTCGTCGCAATGCTCCTTCTCCCAGCTGCGGCCACCTCCGCCAGACTGCCGATCGACGGGACCTTCCTGGACCCCAGGGTAATGGAGATCACGTCAAGGCACGATCCTGCCATTCAGCCGAGCGGACCGCTCGCCACAGCCGGGGGGCACCAGGTGGGCGATCGCGTGAGCTTCTGGGCGCAGGACTTCTCCGACGACCCGGTCTACGGCACATTCTACCTGCTCTCCGCCACGTGCAGGCACGTTGGCGAGAGGACCTATGTATTCGTCGAGGACTACGTATGGAACACCAGCTTCGACCAGGAAGACGTTGACGCCCTCGCCCTCGCTCTGGAGCAGTCCACGCCTGCTGACAGCGGAGGTATCGTAGGAGTGGACGAGGCGACGTTCGGAGCCATTCCCGACGAGATCGACGGCGACCCGAGGGTCTACTTCCTGGTCCTGGACATAAGGGACCCGGTCCAGAGCAACCTGACGATCCTCGGTTACTTCTCGCCTTACAACCAGTTCACCGACTACGAGGCCAGGTTCATCTACGGCGGTCACTCGAACGAGGTCGAGATGCTGTACATAGACTGCGATCCGGCGGACCTGGATGACGCGATCTACGTCTCCGCTCACGAGCTGGTGCATCTGATCCAGTGGGGCATCAGGCCCTTCAGCGGCGAGGAGCTCTGGGTCATCGAGAACCAGGCGCAATCCGGTCCGTTCGTGTGCGGCTACAAGGTCGAGCAGGTGGCCACCTTCCTGGAGGTCGGCGGAGTGAGCCCTCTTGGCTGGACGAGCTACGAAGACGACTACCGCTACGTCGCCGGCTACGGCGCGGGCTACCTGTTCTTCGCCTACATCTACGAGAACTACGGAGGGAGCCGGTTTCTCTGGAACAGCCTGCATTCCGGGGAGAGGGGCCTGGAAGGGCTCCAGCGCTCCATCGAATCGGCAATCGGCGGCTCCGTGGATCTGGACTCGATCCTCGAGGACTGGCTGGTCGCGAACTGGGTGGACGACCCGGACGTCTGCGGCGGCCTCTACGGCTACGAGTCCTTCAGGATCGCCGACTTCGATCCCATGGGACAGGGGGGGCGCCGTGGCCTCGACTACTCCCTGCTCGTGGACAGCCTGCCGGCCATCCACAGGCAGCACGAGATCCTGCCCAGGACCGGAGACTACTACGGTCTGCTGCCCTCTACCGGGGAGGGAAGCCTCAGGGCGAGCGCCGAGGGGCTCGGCGAGCTCTCGGCCTACAGGGTCTCGCGGGGCCCGGACGGGTCGGTCGCGGTGGAGCGGCTGCAGACCGGGACAGGCATGCAGCTCGCTGCCGCCATGCCCGACTCCTGCGACATGCTGCTCTTCGCCAACTCGGATTTCGGCCTCATGCTCGAGGTCGCTGCCGACGATGCCCTGCAGGCCGGCTCCGACGACCAGATCCTCGTCTATCCCAACCCCAGCCTCGGTTCCGTCTTCTTCGAGTTCGAGTCGAACGGCGGGCCCGTTCAGCTCGCGTTGTTCGATCTGGAGGGAAGTCACGTCCATACGGTCGATTTCGGGACGGTTCAGGCCGGGCAGGCGCTTCTCGAGTACTCCGGAGCGGAGAGCCTCAGCACCGGGGTCTACTTCTTCCGCCTCACGCAGGGAAATGCGGCCGGGACAGGCAAGATCGCTCTGGTTCGCTAGCCTGCTCCTGAGTGCCGCCCTTGCGCCCGGCGGGCCCCCTGCGCCCATCTTCGAGGCGGGCTCTCCGATCGTCGATGTCTGCTGGTCGCCGGATGAAGAGAGGCTCTTTCTTCTCTGCGCCAATCTTCCGCATCTCGTGATCGTCTCCGAGGGAGAGATGACGGGCTCGGCCGACCTGATGGAGGTCCCGGTCCCCGGAGGCATGGCCAGGATCCCCGGAGGCGGATACTACGTCTCGGATCCCGTTGGAGACAGAATCCTGCGATACGACTCTGAGGGGGGGCTCCTGGAGGAGATCCCTCTCGATGGCAGGCCGACCGCGATCGCTCTTCAGGGGATCGGGCTCTGGTGCCTGCTCGCGGATCAGGGGATGGTCGTGGACGCGGAGCTTCCCGACTTCGGGCTTGTCGACCTGGAGCCCTGCCGGATCGGCAGGCTCGCCTGCTGGAGGGGCTCCGGGCTGGCCTGCTGCGATGGCGCCGCGTGGCTGTTCTCTCCGGGGGAGCCTCCGGAGAAGGTCCACTCGGGCGGGGCGGTAGACGCAGCGTCCTGGGCCCGCGGCTTCGTCCTCCTGCTCGAAGGGGAGGAGTCGCAGCTCCTCTTCCTGCCGCAGGACTCGCTCGTGGGCACTGGCATCAGCGGGCTCAGCGGAGTTGCGGTGTCTCCATCGGGCCGAATCGCGGCCGTCTGCGGCGCCGGCAACTCTCTGACGGTGCTGCCGTGAGCCTTCTTGTGCCTCTGCTGCTCGGATTCAGCCTGGAGTGGCCGAGCGATGGCTCGGGGTTCTGCAGCCTGCCGGATTCCATCTGGGTGGTTCCCGGCACTGCCATGGCGGTGATCGGTGAGGACACCGTCGGCGTTCTCGTCGAGGCCAGGGGATCGAGGCTGGGGCTGGTCCTTCCCGAGGCAGCGGAGAATGGCACTCTGGTCACCTTCGTCTTCGATCGGGCTCCCCTCAGCGTGGCGTCCTTCAGGAGGCTCGACCTGCGGCCGCTCGAGACCGAGCCGGTCGACCTGGACTCGATCCTGCCACTCGGGTTCTCCGGGAGCGAGCAGGGTCCACCGGGCCTCTACATCTCCGGCCAGAAGAGGCTCGGCATCTCGCTCGGGGACGATGGGGGCCTCGACCAGGCCCTCAGGCTCTCCATTAGCGGCAACCTCGCCCCGGACGTCAGGGTCTCCGGCGAGCTGACGGACGAGAACCTGCCTCTCGGTTCCGGCTCCTCCGAGCTCCTCAGCGAGCTGGACCGGGTTTCGCTCGGGCTGTACGGTCCCGACTATCACGCCCGTCTGGGCGACATGGACTGGTCCAGGGATGGCCCCGCGCCTCTGAGCTGGGACAGGGAGGTCTCCGGGATCGAAGCCGGACTCGAGACCGGCGCCATGGGGCTATCCGGGGGCTACGCTATCGCTGGCGACCGCACCGGAAGCGCGGTCTTCCACACGTCGGAGGGCGTTCAGGGTCCCTACGACCTGGTGCCCAGCGGCGGGATCGCCCCGGGAAGCGAGATCGTGTACCTCGACGGGGCCCTGCTGAGCAGGGGCGTAACGAGGGACTACACGATGGACTACTCGGCCGGCGCGATAACCTTTACCCCGGCGAGGCTGATAAGGCGAGAGCAGAGGGTCGAGGCCTACTTCGCCAGACAGACGGATGGCTACAGGAGGGACCTTTTCACCGGCGATGTCTGCTGGAACGCCGGGGAAGGCCTGCGGATCGGCGCCGCCGGTCTCTCCGAGAGCGATGACACCGGAGACCCGATCGGCTTCTCTCTGGATGAGGAGGCTCTGCAGGCACTCGAGGCTGCCGGGGGCGAGAGCGACAGCGCCTACGTCTTCGGAGGGGAGCTCGTCGGCGATGGCGAGGGATCCTACGATCTGGACAGCCTCGGGCACTTCCTCTACGTGGGGCCGGGCAACGGCTCCTGGAGGGTCTTCTTCAGCAGACCGCCGGAGGCTCCCGGGGACTACGTCTACGACTCGTTCACGGGCGGATACTCCTGGGCCGGCGAGGAGCAGGGGACCCATCTCCCGAGACGCTACCTCGCCCTTCCCGAGAGCCACGAAGCGGCAGCCTTCCTGCTGGGCCTGGACGCGGGCGCTCTCAATCTGGAGACGGAGGCCGCGGTCTCGCGAAGGAGCGACAACATCCTGGCCAGCGACATCACTACCAGGTCGGGCACCTGCGTTCGCTCCAGCGCCCGTCTCACCCCTTTCGGTGATTCCGGGCCGGTCGTCTCTGCCGTGCTGCAGATAGGGACGGACGGCTTCAGATCGCCCGGCAGACTGGAGGCGGATAGCTCGCTGGCCTCCTGGGCCCTTCCCGCCGGTTACTCCTCCGCGGACGACATCGCCGAGGCAGCGATCGTCAGCAGATTCCTGACAGGCTCTGCCGGCTGGAGATCGCTATCCTCGGGCGGAAGGCTCTCGAGGGCGAGGACAAGCCTCGAGCTCAGTCCGGGACCGGCCGGCCTGCGGCTTCTCGGAAGCATCAACGAGAGGTCCGAGACCATGAGCATGGCCGCCGGCAGTAGAACCAGGGGCGCCGCAGCAGTCGACTACTGCCTGGGAAGGCTGACGCCGCGCGCTTCCTTCACGCTTCAGAGGGACGCCTGGGCAGATAGCCTCGAGGGCTACGTCTCGGTGGCCGGCGTGGGGTTGTCATCATCCTCCGGACGCGGGCTGGCGGGCGATCTCAGCATCGAGCTCGAGACTGACGGCAGAAGCGGAGACGGACAGCCCAGGCCCGAGAGGACCCTCAGGGCGGCAATGGAGGCTTCGGCCTCTGCCCAGGGAGTAGGAGCCGGCTCCGCCAGCTTCGAGCACTCGGAGAGCTTCTACCCGGGTGGTGGCTCCGTCTCGGCTGACGCCATCTCCGTGCGGTGCTCGACGAGCGGTAGTCTCGGCTGGGCTCAGATGATCTACAGCGGGTCCGGAGTGCTGGCCAGGGAGATAGAGGTCCGTTACAGGTACGTTGGGGAAGGCGAGGGAGACTACAGCTACGACGAGGGCACGGGAACCTGGTACCCCGATCCCGACGGAGATTACGAGAAGTACTACGCCAGCGGCGAGGAGGGCGACCTTGTGGTCCAGGCCAGCCTGGATCTCAACCTTTCTGCGAACCTCAGCAGCTCGTCCGGCGTCGATGCCGGAATAGGGCTTGCCAACAGCGGGGATTCGGGGCGCCTGCGGACGCTCCTGCTCCTCGACGCCCTGAGGAACCGGGAATCGGGCACTGCGAGCAGGTCGGTGAGCCTGTCCCCCTGGGTCCAGTGGAACGAGGGCCTGCTGAGGAGACTCGGTGGAAGGGCCGAGATCTGGTTCGAGACCGCGGCCTATGCCGGCGCAGGCAGACGCTACCGGCAGGGTTGGAGACTCGAGGTCGGGCCGGTGGCACGTCCTGCCCCCACGCTGAGGCTCGAGGCGTCTGCTGCGGTCTCGAGGGAGACCGAGGACTTCTACGAGCCCAGGGACCTCAGGGGAGTGCGCCTCGAGCTGGACCCGTCGTACCTGCCGGACGGATCGCTCGAGCTAGGGAGCCTGCTCGGCTGGGAGACCAGACGGGACGATGGGCTCGATCTGGCCGCGGACATGTACGAGCTGATGCCGCATGGCCTCCTGAGGGGCGGAGGCTGGAGCTTCAACGGGCAGTTCGGGTTGTCCTACATCGTTTCCGGGACCGGGTCGAATGACCTGCCGGCATGGTTTTTCGACCTGGCTGACGCCGGGCTGTCCCTCCGACCCTATCTCCGCGTTGGAAGGCGCATGGGATCGGGCCTGGAGATCAGCGCGTTCTACAGCGGAAGGCAACTGGCCGGCTCGGACTGGACGCACAACGGTGGCCTCACCGGGACCCTGAGCTTCTGATGGGCGGAATCCCGGGACTGGCGTCCGCGGCCCTGACCCTGCTGCTTCTGTCCGGTCAGGTCGCTTCGGAGGCGGAGTACGCGCTGCTCCTGGAGGGTGGGCCGCCGCTGCCCGATCGGGGCGAGCAGGGCATTCCGGATGCACTGCCTGTTCTCGAGGACTCTCTGGTCCTCGATCTGCAGGAGGCGATCCTCGAGTGGTACCTGACGATGGGCTATCCATTCGCTTCGGTGTTCTGCTACCTGTCGGCTACGGACACGCTCTCCGCCCGGGTCGTCGCCGGAAGACACGCGAACCTGGAGGAGGTGACGGTCGAGGGCATCGAGACGACCAGACCCCGGACCCTGACCAGGTACCTGGACATCGAGCCGGGCGAGCCCTACGATCCGGAGCTCGTTGCGGAGTGGCTTCGCGCCATCTCGAGGCTTCCCTTCGTTGCCGACCTGG
>JAFGKQ010000222.1 GCA_016928495.1 Candidatus Fermentibacterales bacterium | reverse complement strand
AGCACCTGCAATCCGTACTCCCCGAAGGCCAGAAAGGCCCCTCCCTTTGCGGGCCCCCTCATCCTGCCCCGGTGCTGCTTCCTGAACTTGGTCCTCTTAGGCAGAAGCATCGTCGATCACCCGCTTCACTGATCGGAGCCCGCGAAGCCCGACCGCTCCTGGTTCTCGCCGCTGAAGACCCAGACCTTGACTCCGATGGCCCCATACGTGGTGCGCGCCACTCCCCGGGCGAAATCTATGTCGGCTCTCAGGGTATGCAGTGGCACGCGCCCATCGTGATAGGTGTTGGTGCGGGACATCTCCGCGCCGCCGAGGCGGCCGGAGCAGGTTATCTTCATTCCCTGGGCTCCGCTTCGAATCGCGTCCTGCATCGCCCTCTTCATCGCGCGCCTGACAGAGACCCGTCCCTCTATCTGGCGCACGACGCTGTCCGCGACGAGATTCGCATCCAGTTCCGGATTGCGCACCTCTTCGGCCTTGGTCCGCACGGTCTTTCCCCCGGTGACCACGGCCAGCTCGCGAGTCAGCCTGTCGATGGTGCTGCCCCTGCTGCCGATGACGAGGCCCGCTCGAGCGGTGTGAATGGTCACCTGCACCTCCTGGGGCTTCCTCTCGATCTCGATCCTCGAGATCTGCGCCCTGTCCAGTCTCTCGCGGATGTAGCGCCTGAGCCGTGCATCCTCTTCGAGGAACTCGGCGTATTTCCGGCCCCTTGCGAACCAGACCGAGTCCCAGCCGCGAGTGATGCCGAGCCTCAGGCCGATCGGGTTCGTCTTCTGGCCCATGCCGGCTACTCCTCCCCGCCCTTGCTCAGCTCATCCGGGCTGGCAACCCTTATGGTTATGTGACTCGTCCTGTGCCGGATCCTGGTCGCCCTTCCCCTCGCCCGGGGGCGCCAACGCAGTATGACGGGCCCCTGGTCCACCGCGATGTCCGACACTACCAGCGTGTCGGGATCCAGCTTGGCCCCCTCCGCAAGCACGATGGCGTTCGAGACCGCCGAGTCCAGCGTCTTCTCCAGGATCTTCGCGGCCTTCCTCGGCGTCGTAAGGAGCACGGAGAGCGCCTGATTGACGGTCTTTCCCCTGATGAGGTCCGCGACCTGCCTCGCCTTTCTCGGCGGCACTCTCACGTATCTGGCCCTGGCCACTGCTTCCATGGCGCCTCCTACTTCTTCTCGCGGTGACCGCGGAAGGTCCTGGTAGGTGCGAACTCGCCGAGCTTGTGGCCCACCATGTTCTCGACTATGAAGACAGGAACGAACTTCCTGCCGTTATGGACGGCAATGGTGTGACCCACGAACTCGGGAGGAATCGTCGAGCGCCTGGACCAGGTCCTGACGACCTTCTTCTCCCCCGTGGAGGACATCATGTCGATCTTCCCCACGAGGCGAGGGTCGACGAAAGGTCCCTTCTTGACGGAACGAGCCATGCTCTCTACTTCCTCCTCTTACCTGTCGGTCTTCTTCTGAGGATGAGCCGGTCCGACGGACTGGCGGAGCGGGTCCTGCCGCCCTTGGCGAGCTGGCCCCACGGAGAGCAGGGGTGCCTGCCGCCGCTGGACTTGCCCTCGCCACCACCCATGGGGTGATCGACCGGGTTCATCGCAACTCCACGGACATGCGGCCTCCTGCCCAGCCACCTGGATCTCCCGGCCTTGCCCGAGCTGATGTTCGAGTATTCCGCGTGCCCGACGGATCCGATCGTGGCCATGCAGGCCACCGGAACCATGCGCATCTCTCTGGAGGGCATTCGCAGAGTAGCGTAGCCGCCCTCCCTCGCCATGAGCTGCGCGGACGCTCCGGCGCTCCTGGCGATCTGACCGCCCTTGCCGGGCTTCAGCTCGACGTTGTGGATCATGGAGCCGAGAGGGATGCGTTCCAGGGGAAGGTGATTGCCTATCTCCGGAGGAGCCTGGTCGCCTGCAACCACGGTGTCCCCGACGCGAAGACCCTCGGGAGCCAGCATGTACCTCTTCTCCCCGTCGGCGTAGAAGATCAGCGCGATCCGTGCCGACCTGTTCGGATCGTACTCGATGTGGGCGACCTTTCCGGGCACGCCGGGCTTGTTGCGCCTGAAGTCCACGATGCGGTACTTGCGCTTGTGGCCCCCGCCCCTGTGCCTGCAGGTCATGCGGCCCGTGTTGTTGCGCCCACCGGACGAGCCCAGCGAGACCATGAGCGACTTCTCGCCATGATCCCTGGTCGTGTCGTCCGTGTTCAGGCCCACCTTGAAGCGAGTGCCGGGAGTCGTGGGCTTGTACCTCTTGATGCTCATCTCTCCGCTCCTATGCGCCCTCGAAGAAGTCCACCGAGTTGCCCTCGGCGAGGGTGACGAGGGCCTTCTTCCAGGACGCGGTGCGCCCCAGGTTCCTGCCGAGCCTCTTCTTCTTGCCGGCCATGTTGATGGTCCTCACCCTGGTCACCTGGACGCCGAAGATCTCCTCGACAGCCCTCGCTATCTGGCCCTTGCTTGCCCTGGGGCTGACCCTGAAGGCGTACTGGTTGTGCTTCTCGCGATCTGCGGTGGTCTTCTCGGTCATGATCGGCTCGAGAATGATCTGTCTCGCGTCCATCCCCTACCGGACCCTTTCCTCGAGGACGGCCAGCGCCCGCTCGCTCAGGATCACGACCTCGGCATCCACCAGCGAGGTGACCGTGACATTGCTGGCAGGGCTGGCCTCGACACGGGGCAGGTTGCGGCTGGCCCTGGCCACCGGCTCTTCCCCTTCTCCCAGGATCAGGACGATCCGCCTGCCCTCGCAGCCATGGTCCTTCAGGAACGCTGCCATCTCTCTGGTCCTGCCGGTCGAGGAGAGGTCGCGGATCAGCCTGACGTTGCCCTCCTCGAAGCGCTCCGTGAGGATGCCCGCCAGCGCCTTTCGCCTGACCTTGCGGTTGACCCGCAGGTTCCAGGTCCTGGGCCTGGGACCGTGGGCGACTCCTCCGCCCTGCCATATCGGAGACGCGAAGGAGCCCGCGCGTGCCCGACCCGTGTGCTTCTGTCTCCACGGCTTCGAGCCGGAGGCCCTGACCTCACTCCTTGTCTTGGTGCTGCTGGTCCCTCTCCTGGCGTTCAGCGTCTCGGCGCGGACGACTTCCCAGAGGAGATGAGTGGAGACACCCACGCCGAAGATGCTGACGGGCAGGTCGATCATGCCGACCTCCTCGCCCTGCATCGAATAGACTCTGGCCTCGGGCATCAGCAGCTCCCTCCGCTCCGACCGCTCTTCCTCACGATGAGGTAGCCGTTCCTGGCCCCGGGGACCGCGCCCTTCACCACGATGAGGTTGCGCTCGGGATCGACGCGGACGACCTCCAGGTTCCGCACCGTCCTCCTCTCTCCCCCCGTGCGTCCGGGAAGGCCCTTGCCCTTCCAGACGCGGGACGGAGTGGCGCACTGACCGATCGAGCCGGGGACCCTCTTCGACTTGCAGCCGTGAGTGTCGTCGCCGCCGGAGAAGCCGCAGCGCTTCACGACGCCCTGGAAGCCCTTGCCCTTACTGGTGCCGGTGATGTCCACCTTCTCGCCCTCTCTGAACAGGGAGACGGTGATCTCGGTGCCAGGCTTGACCTCGGAGGCCGGGAAGGGCAGCTCGATCAGCCTGGCGTATCCGGCTTCGACCCCGTTCTTCTCCAGGTACCCGCGAAGCGGCTTGCTGAGCCGGGAGGTCTTCTGCGGGCCGTAGGCCAACTGGACGGAATCGCAGCCCTTCGCTCGGGCCGAAGCTCCGCGGACTTTCACCACCGGGCAGGGCTTTGCCTCGAGAACAGTAACGGGGGTGACAGCGCCATCTTCCCTGAAGATGCGAGTCATCCCCACCTTGCGTGCTACGAGACCACTCATTCTGCGTCTCCCGTCGCTGAAGTCCCCGATGCTCGGGCGGAGGGACGAGCGTTTCTGTTCACTTTCTTCGAGGGGCCTCGATACCGCCTCCGTCGAGGCACCCCCCGTGACCTCTTGACCCGGAGCCCGGGTCAGTCAGGCAGCGTCTGAGGGTCTTCCCTCAGCGAATCTCCACATCGACACCGGCCGGAATCTCCAGCTGGCGTAGAGCCTCGGTGACCTGCTCCTGCGGCTCCCGTATCTCTATGAGCCGGGAGTGAACCCTGATCTCGAACTGCTCGCGGGATTTCTTGTCCACGTGCGGTCCCCGCAGGACGGTCACGATCGAGCGCCTCGTCGGCAGCGGGATAGGCCCGGCAATCCTGGCACCCGTCGCTCTCACGCCGCGCACGATGTTCTTGGCAGATATATCCAGAAGCCTGTGATCGTATGCCCTGAGCCTGATCCTCAACCGGTTCTCTCCCAAGTCCTCACCTCATGACCCGGCCGGAAGGCAGATGCACTGCCCCCGGTCGCATGCTTTCGCAGTTCTTCCTTCTGCTAGAAGGGATGAACGCCGATCCTCCTGAGCAGGGCCTCGGCGACGCTGGGCTGCACATCGTCGTATTCGAGGAACTGCATTGTGTAGCCTGCGCGTCCCTGTGTCAAGGACCGGAGCGCGGTACTATAACCAAACAGGTCCGCAAGTGGTACCCTTGCGTGAATGGCCTGTATATCGCTTCTCGACTCGAGTGAGAGGATCCTTCCCCTGCGCGAGCTGATGTCGCCTATGACCTCGCCCACGTACTCGACGGGGCAGACCAGGTCAACCCGCATCACGGGCTCCCTCAGCACCGGGCCGGCGTTCTCGAGCCCTTCCCTGAAAGCCCTGGCTGCGGCGGAGGCATAAGCCATCTCGCTGGAATCGGTCTCGTGAAGCCTGGCCTCGACGACCTCGACCGAGACGCCGTCCACGGGGAAACCGGCAAGCGTGCCGGCTCCCGCAGAGCTGAGGATGCCCGTCCTGATGGCCTCCACGAGCTGATTGGGTGTATCACGCTCCACCGCAGCGGAGTCTATCCTGATCCCGGACGCTCCCCGGAGGGGCCTCACGGCTAGCCTGGCGTGCCCGAAGTGGCCCCTGCCCTGGATGGACCTGGTGAAGGTGCTCTCACCGTAGCCCTCCCCGGCAACGCTCTCCCTGTAGGAGACCTGCGGCTTGCCCGTGCGGACCTCCAGCTTCTTCTCCCTCCTGAGCCTGTCTGCCGCTATCTCGAGGTGGAGCTCGCCCATCCCCTTGATGATGGTCTGACCGCTCTCCTCGTCCACCGCCACCTCCAGAGTGGGATCCTCGCTGGTCATTGCCTGCAGCGCCTCCTCGAAAGCCTTCTCGTCGGAGGTGCTATGGGGCTCTATCGCCATCTGCATGACTGGGTCGGGGAAGTCTATGGACTCGAGGATCAGCGGGGAGTCAGCGGCTGTCAGGGTGTCTCCGGTCGCCGCGTCGCGCAGACCGGCGGCTGCGATGTCGCCTGCGGCGATCGTCTCGAGCCTGGACCTCTTGTCCGCGTGCATCCTCACCAGCCTGGTGAGCCTTTCCCTCCTGCCGGTCCTGTTGTTCAGGACCTTCTCTCCGTCGGAGGCGCTTCCCGAGTAGACCCTGATGTATGCCAGCCTTCCGAGGTGATCGTCGCTCACGACCTTGAAGACCAGCGCCGAGAAGGGCTCGAGCGCGCTCCTGGCCCTCAGGATCTCCCCGCCTCCCGCGGCGTGGCCCGGGACGGGCCCCAGGTCCGCCGGGGATGGCAGCCAGTCCACGATGGCATCCATCAGTCTCTGTATGCCTATGTTCCGCAGGGCGGCGCCGCACAGAACGGGGATTATCTCTCCGCTGAGGGTCGCCTTTCTGAGACCGGCCACGACATCCTCTTCGGTCAGCGTCCCGTCGAAGTAGCGAGCCATGGCCTCGTCATCCTGCTCCGCAGCGGTCTCCCAGACCAGCTTCCGGGCATCCTCGAAGCTCCGGAGCATCGCTTCGGGAACCTCCCCCAGATCGAACTCGGCACCCAGGCTCTCCTGGTGGAAGTGGATCGCCCTTCCGCGAATGATATCCACCACGCCCTCGAACTCGCCCCCGGATCCTATCGGAAGCGCAACCGGCAGCGGCCTGGCTCCCAGCCTCTCCCTGATCATGGAGACGGCCCTTGCGAAGTCAGCTCCCTGCCTGTCCATCTTGTTGACGAAGGCGATCCTCGGCACGCCGTACCTGTCCGCCTGACGCCACACGGTCTCCGACTGCGGCTCGACCCCACCGACGGCGCAGAACACGACCACGGCGCCGTCGAGCACGCGGAGGCTACGTTCTACCTCCACGGTGAAATCGACGTGCCCGGGGGTGTCGATCAGGTTTATCTGGTGATCACGCCAGAAGAAGGTCGTGGCGGCCGAGGTTATCGTGATGCCCCTCTCCCGTTCCTGGGGCATCCAGTCCATGACGGTGGTTCCGTGATCTACGTCGCCCATGCGGTGAACCCTGCCGCTATAGAAGAGGATACGCTCGGTGACAGTGGTCTTGCCGGCATCGATGTGGGCCATGATGCCGATATTGCGTATCCGCAGGGGATCTGGTGAGACGGTCGTCATGGGCTTCCTTCACGAGATGCCGGGGACCCTTCGCCTCGCCCCCGCCGCCTCGCTCGAGATCAGGAAGCCAGGAGGGCCGTCCTGGGGCGGCTCTACCAGCGGTAGTGGGCGAAGGCCTTGTTGGCCTCGGCCATCTTGTGTGTGTCTTCCTTCTTCTTCACGCTTCCGGACCCCTCGCCCCTCGAAGCCTCTATCAGTTCCTCCGCCAGCTTCTGGTACATCGGCCGGCCCTTCCTCTTCCGGGCGAACTGGAGGATCCATCGTATCGCGCAAGCATCGCGTCTCTCGGGCCTGACTTCCACCGGAACCTGGTAGGTGGAGCCTCCGACCCTCCTGGATCTGACCTCGAGGCTGGGCCGGACGTTGGCGACAGCCTTGTTGAAGACCGTCATGCCATCGGATCCGGTCTTCTCCTCGATGTACCCTATGGCATCGTAGAAGACCCGCTCGGCGAGGCTCTTCTTGCCCTCTCGCATGATGTTCCTGATGAACTTGGTCGCGAGGACGCTCCCGTATCTCCTGTCGGGGATGATCTCCCGCTTCCTTCTCGAACCCCTTCTTGGCATCTGCTCGTTCCTCCTCATTCCCCCGTCGCGGGGGCCCCTCGAGACCTACCGGCGGGAGACGAGACTCGAAGCCTGTACCGGCCGTTCGCGGCCGGGAGAATCAGGCGCGCTTCGTCCCGTACTTGGATCTTCCCTGCTGACGGCCCTCGACGCCGGCCGCGTCCTCTACACCCCTTATGATGTGATAGCGCACGCCGGGAAGGTCCTTCACCCTGCCTCCTCTGACAAGGACGACCGAGTGCTCGTTCAGGTTGTGGCCCTCGCCCGGAATGTAGCACGTCACCTCGTAGCCGTTCCGCAGCCTCACTCTGGCGACCTTCCTCAGGGCGGAGTTCGGCTTCTTGGGGGTGCTGGTGTAGACCCTGGTACAGATACCCTTCCTCTGGGGGCAACCGGTGAGCGCGGGGGCCTTGGTCTTCTTGGCCTGCCTCTTGCGCCCCATCCTCACCAGCTGGTTGATAGTCGGCAACTCCCGGGCTCCTTCCGTACTCTCATGGCAGCCATGCGGCTGCCGGGTTCTCTACCATGACGGCACCGACCGGCTCGCGCCGATCGGGGCCATAAGGTTAGGCATTGACGGAGTCTTCGTCAATGTCCCCCATCGGCGGGGGAGGCAGGTCGCCTCCCTTCGCCTCCTTCAGCGTTATCTTCCTGCAGTAGCGCATCCCGGTCCCCGCAGGTATGAGATGCCCGACTATGACGTTCTCCTTGAGTCCTCTGAGATAGTCCACCCTCGCCTCCACCGCGGCATCCGCCAGAACGGTGTTCGTCTCCTGGAAGGAAGCGGCGGACAGGAAGCTGTCCGTCGCCAGCGAGGCCTTGGTCATCCCGAGCAGAAGGGGCTTGGAGGTTGCCGGCCTCTTGCCCTCCATGAGGACGGCCATGTTCTCTGCGTTCAGGATCAGCCGGTCGACCTGAGCGCCCTCGAGGAACCTGGTGTCCCCGGGGTCCTCGATCTTCGCCTTGGCCAGCATCTGCCTTACGATGATGCCGACATGCTTGTCGTTGATCTTCACGCCCTGGAGCCTGTAGACCTCCTGTATCTCGTTGAGGAGGTACTCCTCCACGGCCTCCGTGCCCTTGACCTCGAGTATGTCGTGCGGGTCGATCGGTCCTTCCGTCAGGCGATCCCCTGCCTCGACCCTGTCGCCTTCATGCACCCTGATGTGCCTGGTGGAGGGGATCTTGATGTCCTCCTCCTGGCCCTGTTCACCCCGAATCGTGACGGTCCTCAGGCCGGCACGTATCGGGCTGAGAGTGGCGATCCCGCTGATCCTGGCTATGTAGGCGGCATCGGAGGGCCGCCTGGCCTCGAACAGCTCGTCTACCCTCGGAAGGCCGCCGGTGATGTCCTTCTGCTGACCCAGCTTCCTCTCGATCCGGGCGAGATGCGTGCCCACGGCGACGATCGTCGCGTCATGGACCCTGATGTGGGCACCGGTCGGGATGGCATACCACTTCCTGGGATGTATGAACTCCTCGACCTGGTCCTTCTCCTTCTCCTTCTGTTTTCCCCTGTGGACGACGTGGCTGCGGCGGCCCCGGACGGAGAAGCTCGACATGAGAAGCAGCCGGGAGCCCTCTATCTGCTCTCCGATCAGCCTGACGAGCCTTCGTGTCCCGGCGTGCGCCTTGTCCAGGCTGGCCATGCAGACCAGCACCGCGTTCTTCCTCGCGAACTCGAGGATAGCCTCCACGAAGGCCCCCTCCACGTCCTCGTTCCGGCGAGTGCCGGCCTTCTTGAGGCCCTCGACAGCGCTGGCAAGCTGCTTGCCGGCCTTGCTCGATCTGGCGCCGCTAGTGGTGTCCAGCAGCAGATCGGCGGCCTGCACCAGTGCCGCGTAGCTCCCGGTGGCGACCCGTCTGCAGTCCACCTTCACGCAGGCGGTCCCTTCGAGCTCCGGCATGATCTCCTCGACGTCCTCGAGGAGGCTGGTGGGTCTCGCTGGGCTGGCCTCCCTGTAGGTGAACAGCACCCTTCCTTCGCCGGACGCGGCGGCGGAGGCGTACTCCCTGACCAGCCGGAGCTCCTCTTCCCTTCGCCGCGGCCTTCCGCTCAGAACCACCTCGTGCTCCGGGAGGATGAAGATGTGGGGATGCAGGGTCTTGCTGCGATCCTCCACGATCATCATCTGCTTCCTTCTCTCGCTGTCCAGCTCCTCCCGGACAGTTATGTCCTCCTCTATGTCCACGAAGTGCACCGATCCGCTCGCCTCGGCGACAATGGGGATGGTGAAGGGATCCTGGACGCAGATGACGTCACCCTTGGTGAGCAACTGGCCGTCAGTCGCCCGCATGATCGAACCGACCACGATGTCATAGGAGGAGAGCACGTCTCCGTTGTCGTCCAGTAGGTCGAACTGGCCGGTCCTGCTCGCGATCTGCCTGGATCCTCCGTCCTCCTTGCCGTGTATGATGTGCATGTTCCGGAAGCTGACCGTTCCGGAGTGGCGGGCGTGGATCTCCTTCTCCTGGGCGGCATGCCCGGCCACGCCACCCACGTGGAAGGTCCTGAGCGTGAGCTGCGTGCCAGGCTCTCCTATGCTCTGGGCCGCGGTCACACCGACAGCCTCGCCGGCCGTGACCATCCTGTTGCGGGACAGGTCCCAGCCGTAGCACTTGCCGCAGAGGCCCCGCGGGGCCTCGCAGGTCAGCACGCTGCGTATGCGGACCGACTCCACTCCGCTCTCTTCGATCCTGCTAGCCAACTCCCTCGATATCTCCATGCCGGCCTCGCAGATGATCTTCTCGGTCGCCGGGTCGAAGATGTCCTCGGCCGTGACTCTGCCCAGGATCCGCTCGGAGAGCGGCTCGATGATCTCCTCACCCTCCTTGAGAGCACTGATGACCCTTCCCCGCACCGTGCCGCAGTCCGTCGTGGTTATCACCACGTCCTGCGCGACGTCCACCAGACGCCGGGTCAGATAGCCGGCGTCAGCAGTCTTCAGAGCGGTATCCGCCAGGCCCTTGCGCGAGCCATGGGTGGATATCGAGTACTCGATGACGGACAGCCCCTCCTTGAGGGAGGAGATGATGGGGGTCTCTATCGTCTCTCCAACCTCGCCGGAGAGCCTCTTCCTGGGCTTGGCCATGAGGCCTCGCATTCCCGCGAGCTGCTGGACCTG
This sequence comes from Candidatus Fermentibacterales bacterium, assembly GCA_016928495.1. Classification (GTDB taxonomy): domain Bacteria; phylum Fermentibacterota; class Fermentibacteria; order Fermentibacterales; family JAFGKQ01; genus JAFGKQ01. The sequence goes on along the minus strand of JAFGKQ010000222.1, from coordinate 48 downwards.
GTCCTTGCTTCCCCTGGCCCCGGAGGCCGACATCATGTAGATGGGATT
>JAFGKQ010000221.1 GCA_016928495.1 Candidatus Fermentibacterales bacterium | reverse complement strand
TAGCGCCAGGAGCGTCGCCAGGGCCGGGAGGCTCCCCCGCGGGGAGACACCCGGGTCTGGGCGGGCTCCGTTTCCGTCCGGTCTCAAGGTGTCGTGCTCCTGAATCGCATACTGCCGGAATCTAGACCGAGCCGCAGCGCTCAACAAGCACGCGGTTGACCGGCCTCGGACGATCTCTAGATTCAGGGCTGTACCCGGCCCGTCACATCCGCCGCATCGGCAGTGCTCAGAGCTGGAGGGGTGATGTTCGAGGCGATCTCCCGCCTGGATCTGAACCTGCTGCTGGTCGTCAACCAGCGGTTCGACCCCGGCCTGCTCGGACCCGTTCTGCGCTTCATCACCAACGTCTCCAACTGGATTCCGGTGTTCCTCCTGCTGGGCATCTACCTGGCGTGGTGGGGAAGGACCGAAGGCAGGCTTCTCTCCTCCCTCTTCCGGCTCAGACGCGGGGCCAACGGCCGCTTCGTGCTCCTTGCCGTGGTCCTGGCGGTCTCGCTCTCCGACTTTGCCAGCAGCGCGATCAAGCATGCTGTGGGCAGGCAGCGCCCCGGCAGGGACCCGGAGGTCTCGGAGCTCATCGAAGTCAGGCACACCGTTCACGGCAACAGGTCATTCCCGTCCTCGCACGCCGCGAACTCCGCCGCGCTGGCGACAGTGCTCGCCCTCTCCCTGAGCGCGCCCGCCGGTTGGATAGCTGTGGGAATCTCCTTCCTCGTGGGATACAGCAGGGCCTATGTCGGGGTTCACTACCCGTTCGACGTGCTGGCCGGCTGGGTGCTGGGTGCGGGCAACGGTCTGCTCTTCTGGGCGTTGCTTCGACGCAGGATCAGGGGCCCGGAGATGCTCGAGGTCACGGCGCCGTTCAGGCACGGCTCACGCCCATCGCGCGAGATCCCGGGAGACGGCTGGCGACGCCTGCCCGTCAGCTCCGTCGACGGATGCGGGTTCGACGCCTTCCTGCTCGATGGCACCGGGCCCGGTCTGGCGGTCATCGTTCATGGCCTGGGCGCAACCTGCTTCATGGCCTCGCCGGTGGCAGCCTTTTTCCAGAGGCTGGGGTGCAGCGTGCTTGGATTGCCGCTTCGGGGGCACCCGTGGCATCCCGCGAGCCGCTTCTCCGGGGGAGCGGAGGAGACCTACGATCTGATAGCTGCCCTGGAAGCGGCGTGGAAGGAAGGGCTCGAGCCGGATTCGACGGTAGTCTACGGCTACTCGCTCGGCGCCTCCATAGCCCTGCGGGCCGCAGGCCTGGCAGGCCCGCTCTGCCGCGGCCTCATCGCCCATGCTCCTCCGGTTTCCTTCGTCGGCGCAGCCCGTCGCAGGATCGGAGATGTCCGGTCCCGCCTCCTGATGGCCTCGATTCCCGTTCGCGCCCGGAGGGAGCTGGCCGGTCTCGAGCCGGCCAGCTACGCGCCTCTTGCCGGCCTGAGCTGCCGGGTGGCCTATCTGGCTGGCGAACGGGACAGGCTCGTCCCGCTGGAGGAGCTCTCAGAGCTGGCCGCCTGTTGCCCCTGCGCGGGTCTCGTGATCATGGCGGGAGCCGGGCATCCAGCCTGGCGATACGGACGGGAGCCGGATGCCCAGCAGAGGTGTGCCCTCTCGGAGTGCCTGCGGATCATCGACTCGGGGGGGATCGAGCGGCCCGTGCTCGTTGACGCCTCGGGGGAGGTCAGCGATGTTAGCAGGTCATGGACACTCGCCGCGGAGGAGACCGATGAGTCGCTATAGACGCGCAAGCGAGATGGCTTCGGCCTTTGCCGCAGTGGTGAAGGACATACACTCCGACCTGAACGGCGAGGAGCCCGACTTCCTCAACGATACCGCGGCTCTTGAGGACCTCCAGGCCCTGATCGCCAGGATCATCCTCCTCGAGAGGGACCTGAGCGACCTGATAGATACTGCCGTCTCCATCGAGGACAGCCTCAGGGACAGACCCTACGAGATCCTCGACTTCTCTTCCGAGTGGGAAGGCTTCTAGCCGGGGAGCCAGGGACGTAGTTAAAGAAACTTAAGAAACTTGTCCAATTATCAGATGTGGAGTGCGAATAGTTAATCTAGCTAGGTGTGTTTGGCAGATTAATCGATATTGGGAGCCTTAGAGTGACAAGTTTCTTAAGTTCCTTTAACTACGTCCCCGTTATCTGAGCAGCATTCGGCGGAAGAAGAGGATGACCACGAAGGCCCCGCCGATGACCATCACGGTCAGAACGAAGGCTACCTGTGCCTGGTTGGCCTTCGAGAACTCGATCGGGACCATCGGGATGCTAACCCAGTAGAACCTCCCGTCGATGAAGTCCACGATCGTGCATCCCCGGCTCCTGCTGAGCCTGCCCTCGGCGTCCACCCAGGTCCACTCGGAGGACTCGAAGGCCACGCGGTAGTAGGGCGAGATCGAATCCGCTTCAACCAGAGCCGCCCGCCCGGGAGAAACGCTGAGATCCCGGCGGTCCGCGAGCAGCTCGATCATCTCGTCGAAACCCGGCGCAGGCTGATCGGAGCGGGGCGAGAACCGGTTGACCCAGAACCTCGCGCCATGCGCGCCCGAGCTGCTGTCCGCGAGTTGAGCGAGGAACTCCTCCGGTGTGACCGCGATGCGCACCTGCGCCAGGGATGAGACCAGCAGAAGAGGAAGGATAGGGCTAAGCACGAAGAAGCCTCCTTGCCATCATCATCAGCTCCTCGTCGGATGCCGGCAGCCTGAGGTGCCTTCGGTTCGGTGAGAGCGACAGTGTCGTCCTCAGGCGGACGCCGCTGGCCAGGAGGAGAGGCTGCGTCGGGATCCTCACGCAGAGGGCGCTGATCAGCCTTGCCGCCGACTCCGATGCCCGGATGACCAGGATGCCCGCCTTCTCCTGCCCGCCGGCGAGCCCGGTCGGGTCCTCGGCGCACTGCACATGGCCGCAGGTGCGCTCCAGGACGTCGCAGCACTGAGCAGCAAAGCGAGCGTCACCGGGCGAGTAGACGAGGGCACTGTCAGAGCGGCCCTTCCATGGGATGGCCGCGGGAACCGAGACCACCAGGCTCTCTCTGTCCTCGCTCCTCCGGGCCCAGCCGCCCAGTGCCGCCATCTCCGAGTCAAGGTCCGAGATGAGCTGCTTCTGTGCGGGCAACAGGGCAGGACCCACCCTGAACTCCATGACGTGGTAGGAGCCGGGCAGAATGGCGGCCGGGCCATGTACGGAAGAATGCTCCACAACCACCGCATCTACCCCCATCCATCTGGTGGGGCTGATCTCTCCGAGCAGATCGAAGAGGGCAGCGACGAGTTGCACGGCAGCGGGTTGTGTCAGCCAGACCGGAGCCCCGCTCGAAGACGCCTCCGGGGAAAGGTCGAATTCCCAGCCAGCTTTCTCGCAGGCCTCTGCGATCACCGAGGCCAGGTGGAGCGGCTCTCTCGATGCTCCGGCCACGCCCGGGCCCGGTAGCTGCATCCACGCCGGAGAAGCCGACTGAGGACTCATGCCGGCGGGCAGGACGAGGTGAGATATCTCGCCGGTATCGGGGGAGATGCTCATGGCGCTGTTGTACCGCTCTCCCCTGAGCACGAAGTCGACCCCCTCTTCAAGAGAGACGCCTTTCTCCATGGCGAGCTCGAGCTGGCGCTCGACGTGGATCGATGAGAGGCGCTCCAGTAGCCTTGCGGCATCCTGTCCCACGGCCTGCTCGGCTGGTATGCCGGTCGCCCCCTCCATCCAGGAGCGCCACTCGATGACCCTTCCGTCCTGCGAGTAGGAGGAAGACCCCGGTTGGCGAAGCCCGGCCGTGTCCCTTGCGGGCGCCGTGGGTGGACGGTCGGCCTCCTCCGGGTGTCCAGGCTGCCTTCCGGGCGAGTCCGCCGGCAGCCTGCACCTGGCCCAGAGGACGATCGAGCGCTCCTGAGAGGGAGCCACTATCTCGATGCCATCCTCTCTCTCGAGCAGGACCGAGGATGGCTCGCTGTCGGGTCCGGTGGGCTCCCCGAGAAGAGGGCAGTCGGCGCAAGGCTCGTCCAACCCGTTGTAGTGGTAGCACTTGGCGAGCTTCTCGGTTCCGCCGACCCATTCCACCGAAAAGTCGCGAGAGACCACGACCATGGGCAGTCTCGAGAGCAGGGGCTCCTCAGGAGGGCCGGGGCGGCCGTCCGAGCAGAGCCTCGCGAGCAGCCGCGCGAGGGAGTCGACTATTCCGCGGAAAGAGGACTTGCCTTCCCTGTATGCTGCGTAGAGGACAAGGTCCTTCATTATCGGTGCCGACTCGACTGCCACGCCATCACCGGCCGGCCCCGAAAGCCTGGAGAGAAGCTCGTCGGCCGGCTCGTGAGCTATCGCTCCCCCGCAGGAGACGATCTGCATGCCGTCCCGAGCCCTGACTACGGCTAGCAGATCCGCGCCAATGGTCTCGGCCATCCTGCCCAGGAAGTCGCCCAGCTCGTCGAAGATGCTTATGCCTCCGTCTATCAGTAGCTGCTCCGCGTCTATGAGGAGGACCTTCCTGTCCTGGAGCTCGGCATGGGACTCCACGCTGTTCCACAGCTCCAGCCGCATCGAGAGGAAGGTGCAGAAGGCAGGGGCCTGAAGCTCGACCCTCCTGATGTTGCCGGAGGTGACCAGCAGGAGGACATAGGCCGATCGCCAGCCAAAGGGCTGAACCAGCATGTTGCCGCTGGAAGCTGCCGCAGTGCTGCCGCCGTCCATGTCGAGCCAGACCTGGCCCTGGTCGAGACAGCCCTCCAGGAAGCCGCCGGGATCGAGGTCTTCCTGAGAGATGTCGAGCCCCCGGGTCGCCCATATCCTGAAGCCGTGCCTCGTTGTCCGGAGCAGAGCGCCCTGGCTCAGGTCCATTTCGCGAAGCAGGAGATCGAGCTCCTCCTCGGGGCCCTCCACGGGTCTGCTCCCCCAGCGCTGAAGAGACATCGAGACGTCCATGTCGTCACGCCTGGGAGCCGGTATCACGACTATGTCAACCCCGTCAGCCAGCGCCGACACGGGCATGAAGAGGAGGTCTCTGGCACCTCCCGACCTGTCTATCAGAGTGCAGGAGTGAACTTTGCCGGGCGACTCGCTCGTGAGAAGATGCAGGGCGTCGCTCTCACCCAGCTCCCATGGCGTGTAGCCGAGCAGCGCGACCATGCCGGGCGAAACGATGGGCATCGGCCGCGAGGATCTCAGACCGAGAACGGCTGCCGAGGGGCTCAGCGTGAGCGGCGCCCCCTCGAGGTAGTAGACGAGGTACCCGTTGCTCTCCGGGTTGAACCTGGCAGCGGCTATGACCTCCGTGTCCTCGCCGGGCGTGAACCTCACCAGCTCGTAGCTCTCGCCGGAGGGCACGGGATGGAGGAGCTCCGGGGGAGACAGGCCGATCAGGTCGTCGAAGGTCACCTGACTGGTCGACTCGATCTTGACGACCTGCTCATCGCTGACGAACAGGTTCAGGAACACCTCTCTGGTCATCCAGCTCCCCCAGGGCTGATGCCTTTCCGCGCGACCCTCAAACATAGGCCCAGTAACGGGCTGCTGGGAGTGCCATCGGGGGTTTCCCGGCGACCCCGGGCATCGATTCGAGGGGAGCGGGGGGAGCAGCCAGGCCCTTCCGGAGACTTATAGCATTGTTGCATAACAGGATGAGTATGACCATTGACAGTGCTTCCGACAGACTGCATACTGCGCCCGCCGCAGGAACTAGTGGTGGCACCGAAGCAGTACGGTCTCGGACTGCCGGAAGATACGCTACTTGACTACACAGCGGCCTTTTCGTAGCATAATCTTTCGCCGGCGCAGGCGACCGATCTTTGACATCAAGAAGATGAGCATCGCCCGGGTCCTTGTGTAGATTCCGCTGGGGAGAGCGCTCAGGCGCATCTCTCCGTCTTGCGGAATACCACAGAAACGATACTGGCAAGTATCGCAGGATACTGCTTTCCAATACATAGCGGAGAGTTTGATCCTGGCTCAGGACGAACGCTGGCGGCGTGGATAAGGCATGCAAGTCGAACGCGAACGGGATGCAGCAATGTTTCCCTAGTAGAGTGGCGAACGGGTGAGTAACACGTGGGTAACATGCCCTCGAGCGGGGAATAACTCAGGGAAACTTGAGCTAATACCGCATACGTGCTCTGGACCATGTCCTCTGCATGAAAGGTGGGGATCCTTCGGGACCTGCCGCTCGAGGATTGGCCCGCGTCCCATTAGCTTGTTGGTGGGGTAACGGCTCACCAAGGCACCGATGGGTAGCCGGCCTGAGAGGGTGTCCGGCCACACTGGGATTGAGATACGACCCAGACTCCTTCGGGAGGCAGCAGTCGAGAATCTTCCACAATGGGGGAAACCCTGATGGAGCGACGCCGCGTGCGGGATGAAGGCCCTATGGGTTGTAAACCGCTGTCCGGTGGAAAGAACAGCCTCAGGTTGAATAGGCCAGAGGCCTGACGTTACCGCCGAAGAAAGTCCCGGCCAACTCCGTGCCAGCAGCCGCGGTAATACGGGGGGGACGAGCGTTGTCCGGAATCATTGGGCGTAAAGGGCGCGTAGGCGGCTTGGCAAGTCGAATGTGAAATCTTGCGGCTCAACCGCAAAACTGCGTTCGAAACTGCCTCGCTTGAGTATGAGAGAGGTGTGCGGAATTCCTGGTGTAGCGGTGGAATGCGTAGATATCAGGAGGAATACCAGTGGCGAAGGCGGCACACTGGCTCAATACTGACGCTGAGGCGCGAAAGCGTGGGGAGCGAACGGGATTAGATACCCCGGTAGTCCACGCCGTAAACGATGGGTACTAGGTGTTGGAGGTCTCAACCCCTTCAGTGCCGAAGCTAACGCATCAAGTACCCCGCCTGGGGAGTACGGTCGCAAGGCTGAAACTCAAAGGAATTGACGGGGGCCCGCACAAGCGGTGGAGCATGTGGTTTA